>CBEVZO010000638.1:0-2923 GCA_965554365.1 uncultured Anaerolineae bacterium | reverse complement strand
GTCCTTCGGGAAGCACGATCCGCCATACCCTACCCCAGCTTCGAGGAAGTGATGGCCGATGCGCTTATCAAAGCCCATGCCGCGCGCCACTTCTTTCACGTCCGCGCCGAGCGCCTCACAGATGTTGGCAATCTCGTTGATGAAGCTGATGCGCGTCGCGAGGAACGCGTTAGACGCATACTTGATCATCTCTGCCGTGCGCAAATCAGTCACCACAATCGGAGCGCGCAGCGGCAGGTGCAACTGCGCCACTCGTTCGGCGGCTTCCTGATTTTCCGACCCCAACACGGTGCGGTCCGGGCTAGAGAAATCAGTAATCGCCGATCCTTCGCGCAAGAATTCAGGGCAGCTCACTACACTGAACTCAATCGGTGCAGACTGGTTCTCGCGCACAATACCCGCCACCCAGTCGCCCGTGCCGACCGGCACAGTGGACTTGTTGACGATGATCAGCGGATGATCCATCTCGCGCGCAACAGTCTCAGCAGCCATGCGCACATATTGTAGGTCCGCTTCACCGCTCACACCTTCGGGCGTGCCTACCGCGATGAAGACAAACTCCGCGTCCTTGAGCGCCTCAGCGTAAGATGTCGTGAAGTGCAGACGACCTGCATTGACATTGCGCGCGACCAATTCACCCAGACCCGGCTCATAAATCGGCATGATCCCTTTTTTGAGGTTCGCAATGCGTTCTTCGTTGATATCCAGACACGTCACATTGTTGCCCAGGTCAGAAAAACACGCCCCTGTGACAATCCCAACGTACCCTACGCCGACGACAGCGATGTTCTTCATACAATTATCCCTCTCAATGTATCCAATTTACGATTGATTGTGATTTTTATCACAAATAGAATGTCGCCACAATCATGCCAGGAAATTCCTGAACTTTCCCCTACGTTTACCCCACGCTACCCTTAACAACAGGTCAGACAGCATATCAGCGTGGACTATCGGTCAACGCCATACCTGCAACCTGACGCCCCATCTCGACCGCGTAGTTCGTGCCACGATCCCAAGGATACACCTGGCTCATGCTGGCGAGAAAGAGGCCCTTGATCGGCGTGCGGATCGTGGGCAGCGCCTCCGAATGATTCACAAACGGCACCGGCTGCGCATAGCGCGCACGGAACACCCACCGTTTGCGTATCCAACTGGGATCGAAATCCGGGTTGAAGGTCTTCAACTCGTCGATGAAACGGTCGGCCAGCTCATCCTCGCCGATGTCAAAATACTCATGATCCGGAGGCACGTAGTCGCCGCAGTAGACCACATGATCGCCGCCATAATGTTTGCGATCCATGTAATTCGTATGCTCAACCAGCGCCAGAAACGGAAACTCAGCTTGGGCTTTATCCGGCTCGCTGGCAGGCAAACTGAGCCAGTACGTGCCATCGGTCATCAGTTGATGCTTGAGCGCCAAAACCACCACTACCGCGCCGAAGTTCTTGAGCGACGTAAGCTGCTGCGCGTAGTCCTCTGGTAAATCAGGTACAAGACGGCTCATAATCTGTGGCGATGATGTGCTAATTACCGCGTCGAAGGTTTCCTCTGCGCCGCCCACCGTCACCACAAAACACCCATCGTCCTGCGGCTGCACACGCTCCACGCGCGTGTTGAGATACACCGCTGCGCCCTGCGCCTGCACATGCTCCGCGAGCAGTTCCAGAAACGCCTGGAACCCGCCTTCAAATGTGCCCAGACGCGGCGTACGACTGTAGAGCCGGGCCCACAGCCACGCCATGTTGACCTGATCGAAGAAATGCCCAAACTTGCCGATCAGCAGCGAGCGCCACAGCTTAGCATAGACTTCTTGGCCCATCGTGCGCCGAATCCAGTCTTCAGCCGTGACACGTTCTAATGACCGCCAGCGGTTTGACAGCCGCAAGTACACCATCGCCAGCCCGTAGCGGATTTTCGCGGGCCATGACAACGGCAGCCGCAAATTCGCCACCACCAGATTCGGGTGCGTCATCTGGTACATGCGGTTGTTCAGCCACAACGAGGTGATCGGCTTGGGGAAAATCAGCTTCTCCTCTGCGCCGAGTTCCTTGATCAGCCCCAGAATATGTTCATCGCTGGCAAACCAGTGATGGTAGTATTTTTCAAGCGTCCAATCCCAGGCCTCGTCGCGAAAACCCGCCGCCAGCCCGCCGACCTCTGCCCCCGCTTCATAAACCTCCACCTGCGCGCCGTTGCGCACAAGATCGTATGCGGCGGATAAACCCGTCACGCCCGCCCCAATCACTGCTACACGCATTACACAACCCCCTCATGATCCAATGTCGCCGCGCCATCCTGGGTCGCCTCACCTGACACAGCATCTTGCGCCCGCCTGAAATCACGCCAGCCCAACCCTTCACGATACAGGTAGAAAAAGCCAAGCAGCGTAATCGGCAGCCATAGCGCCGCGTGCAACACCAACGTATACGACGCCGCCACCGTTTCACCCACACCATAAGCGGTCAAGGTTTTAATGCCCGGTGTGTCAAATGTGCCCACATAACCGGGCGACGAGGGCAGCGTCGTCGCGAGATTGACAACTGCCGTCATCACCATCAACACAAAGAAGCTCACCTCAAAATTGAAAGCATGCATCACAAACCAATATTTCGTGGTTTCCGTGAGCCAGATAAAAATCGACGCGACCAGCGTCATCACCAGATCGCGCGGGTGGCGCAGATTCTCCAACCCGGTCATGAAATGCTCGGCGAGACCCTTTGCTTTGGCAGCGAGCGCCTCCGGCAGCACACGGTCGAAGATCGTCGTATACAATCGCCGCATCTGGTCGGGACGCATTGCCATCACCAGAAATACCAGAAATGCGCCCCAGAACAAGAGCGTCGAGAAGAACACAACATCCCGCAGCCACGTCGCTTTGAAGTCCGCAAACGGCAGCGCCACAAACACAAAAATCAGCATC
>CBEVZO010000637.1:0-2926 GCA_965554365.1 uncultured Anaerolineae bacterium | reverse complement strand
CAAGCTGGATAAGGTACATCTCGCGCGCTACAGCCCGCGTCCGAAGACGGTCAGCGCGCGCAAGATGGACGACGACGTAGCGCCAGAGGAAAAGAAGCGCCGCCACGCCATGCTCGAAGACCTACAAGCGCAGATCAGCGCAGAGATCAACGGGCGCTATCTGGGGCAAACGGTCGAGGTGCTGATCGAGAATCAACACAAGGGCAAGTGGCGCGGACGCACGCCACAGAACAAGCTGGTCTTTTTCGCCGACGACACACAGAATTGGCGCGGCAAGCTCGCGACGGTGGAGATCATCCACACGAGTCCCTGGTCGATGCAGGGGCGGCTGCCTGGAATGCTGGGCGAGGTCGGCACGAATAGCGTGATCCCGCTGCGCGTAGTGGGAAGCTAAGCAAACATACGGGGCGCTCGAACGTTGCAGCGCCCCGTACTTATGTGTACTGTCAACGACCACTGGTGGTTAGCGATCTACTGCACCACTTGCCAAATATCAACTGTGCCATCCCAACCCGTCACCGCGATTGTAGAACCATCCAGCACCCATTCCATAGTCATCAAGATATCGGCCTGCCCCTCAAACGGCTAGACTTCTTCACCCATCGCCGTCGGGCGAGGTCGCCGGTCTACTCCTCCTCCACTCCACACTCCACCACCGTCTCCACGACAGCGGATTCGTTTCCGGCATAATCCACGATCACGAACTCATCGGTACAACGATCCCCCGCGCAGTAGAACCAACTCCATGTGGTTGTGCCCCCACAGCCGGACACGCCATACTGATTCGTCTCCGCTGCATTGGGCCGCCTGATCTGATATGCATCGCCATCCACGTCGGACCACTCAATGACGTAAAGGTAATGATCGCACGCGCCCTCAATCCGTATCTCGTGGATCACCGGCGCGCGGTCAATCGCTTCCGCGAGGTCTGTGCCATCGAGAATATCGACATCGCCCAACGGTTCAAGTAAATCGGACCAAATCCACACTAACGTGTCATCCGGCAGCATCAACTGATACCAATGCGGCGGATCATACGCCTCACCCTCCACTGCCCCGCACCGGTCCGACATCTGGGGTCCTGACCGGCGTAGTGACAAAAGTCACACACGAATAACGCTATACCATACTGTTGACACTGCGCCATACTGAGTATCCTATGGTCGTGTGATAGTAGGCTGGTGTCAGCTACCGTCACGACTAAAGTCGTGCGGCCTGCATGAGTCGAGAGTTGAGAAGCCTCAGCCAGAGCCTACGGGCTAACGGGCTACGTTACGGGCAAATCCATAGGCACTTCCGGGATGCTAGGCACTTCCGGGATGCTACCCCAGTCCCGGACGCTGCGGCGAGTGGTTAAACAGGCGTAGGCGGTAGAAGCCAGTGCTGCTTGCATAAACCGCCCCGTAACATTGGCGAGGGCCACATGATCCCGGCAACGGGAAACGTGCAGGAAACTGTATCAGGTTGCGAGCCGGTAGCCTGGCTTTCACGAGCGCAACATCGGCTCCCTTTAGTCGCTTGACGCTTTCCTCTACAGCGGTTGAAACCGCGTAGCTTCCAGCGTCCAATTTCTGTGACAATTTCTCAGTGGCTTGTCTCACAAGTGTTGAGATGGTGTTTCTCTTCTGCCTCCTTATATTATATTTTTTTTGAATGTCGCATCTGGCTGGGGAGTCTGGGCGCGGCATTTTGTTTTGCCCCCACAGCAGCACCCCCATGGACTGCCCCAGCCGGTTCTCTATATATTTTGTGAGGATGCGCACCAATCTTTGTGCAGGGTGTCACACTACAAACCCCCTTTACCTGTTGTAGACTATTGTCGTGGCTGGTTTAAATAAAGGTTTTAAAAAATCCCCTTTTGCGCAGAGTTGCGCCAATGTTTTCCTCCTTGTGCTTCAGCGCCCAGCCAACCGGTTGGGCGCTGAAAGTTTATATGGACTTCACACCCCAACCAGCCAATTCGCCCCCTCAGCACGTATATCTGTGTGACCATGACGCACGCACCGAAAGGGCACACCCCATGATCACACGACGTTACCCGCTGCACCTGACTATGCTGAGCCTGCTCACCCTATTCTGCCTGCTCGTGTTTCCCACCACCTACGCCACCGCACAACAACCCGTGCTGCCGACATGCGCCGCCGAGCCAGACACCGCTGCCTGTCAAATCGCGTGGGCCTGGGACGCTGACGATCTCGCCGCGCGCCTCAGCACAGAGGATCACGCCCTGTGGTTGGACGGCGACATGCTGTTGATCGCCACCCGCATCGCGACGGATGCCGTTTACCTCGACGGGGCGCTGCAAACGCCACTGCATCCCCTACCCCTGGACAATACGTGGGGCATCGCGGTACGCATTCAGCGCGTCGAAACTGCCGTGCTGCACTACTACTTCATCCCCCTGCGCAACGGACAACGCGATCCCGCCTTTCCGGTCGTAGAGCATCTATGGACCGGCCCCGCCGTGCCGGAGTACCCTTACGCCGACACCCTGACCGGCGAACTCAGCATATTCAATCTGACCAGCGCATTCCTGACCGACCCGCGCCGCGTGCAGGTCTACCTCCCACCGGATCACGATCCGACGCAGCAAACGCCCGTCGTCTATCTCACAGACGGTTCCCGCACGCCGATCTGGGCCGCACTCATCGAACCGCACATCCTGAATAGAACACTGCCACCGGTGATCCTCGTGGGCGTCTACGCCGCCGGATATCCAGAGTCGCTCGGCCCGGACGACGATCCGCGCGCCGCCGAATACCTGGGCTACGCGGGCAGCGGTAATTGGCCCGACCCGCGCTTCCTGCGCCACGAGAACTTCTTCATGACCGAACTCATGCCCTGGGCCGAGGAACAGTTCGGCGCAGCCAATGATCGCACACAGCGCGCGATCTTCGGCACGTCCAACGGCGCGGGCTTCGCGATG
>CBEVZO010000636.1:0-2928 GCA_965554365.1 uncultured Anaerolineae bacterium | reverse complement strand
TGAACGTGGATTTTCTATTTTATCTGCGAAAATCTGCGCGAATCCGCGTCCGCTCTTGAATTTTGCAGGGTGGTTGAGTAGTAACGAAAAATTTGTGTACTTCATGGCAGAAAAGAACCAGCCTGACTTGAGACGTTCCGGATTATTGAAAAGATACATTTTTGACTTATAATTGCCCCATCATATCGGGAGGTAGACTATTGGGCTTGACCTTGATTGCAGCGTTCGGGAATCAATACCGCCGGGATGATGGCGTGGGTTATGTGGTGGTGAATATTATCCGCGAGTGGCTGGGACGCCCGGCTTTGACGCCTTTGGCGGAGACCGTTGCAGCTTACGGCTTGTTAATCTTCATTGATGCTCACGTGCCCCGCGTGCTGGCTTTGATTGACGGTAGGCGTGCTCATGCATGAGCTGGCGGTCACAGAAAGCGTGCTCAAAATCGCTATCGAGCACGCGGAACAAGCCGGTGCGGAACGAATCACGGCGGTGACTTTGGTTATCGGTGATATGTCTAGCTTCGTTGACGATTCGATCCAGTTCTACTTCGATCTGCTCACGCCGGGAACGCTGGCGGAAGGCGCCCAGCTGCATTTCAAACGGATCGCCATTCAATTCCGCTGCCGGTCCTGCGAGGAAGAGTTTGAGCCACGGGGAATGGACTGGACCTGCCCAAAGTGCTGTGCGCTGGGCGGCACTGTCATCGCGGGCAAAGAGTTCTACATTGAAAGTATTGTGGTAAAGAGTGAAGAATGAATGGAGGTCAATTATGTGTGATCCCTGTGGTTGTGAAGATCATGTCCATAAACATGAGCATCCACACGAGACGGAGACCGGTGCCTGGAAAATCCCCGTGGTGCAGAAGATTCTGAGCGCCAATGACCAGGCGGCGCTGGAAAACCGCGAGCATCTGGCGGCGCACAACATCACGACAATCAATATTATGTCCTCGCCGGGGGCGGGCAAAACCACACTGCTGATGGCGACTATCGCGGCGCTGGAGGGGACTGTCCGCGTGGGCGTCATCGAAGGCGACGTAGCCTCGCAAGTGGATGCGGAGCGTATCGCGACGACAGGCGCGCCGGTGGTGCAGATCAACACCGGCGGCGGTTGCCATCTGGATGCGCCCATGGTCCACCGTGCGCTCCACGCACTGCCGCTTGCCGAGATAGATCTGCTTTTCATCGAGAATGTGGGCAATCTCATCTGCCCGGTCGCGTTTGACCTGGGGCAGCGTTACAAAGTCGCGTTGTTGAGCGTGCCGGAGGGCCACGACAAGCCCTACAAATACCCGGCCATCTTCGAGGCGGTGGATCTGGTGGTCGTGACCAAATCCGATCTCATGCCTTACCTTGATTTTGATCTGGACGCTTTCCGCAAGCTGATGCAGAGCCTGAATCCTAAAGCGCCGGTGCTGTTCCTTTCGGCCCAGACCGGCGAGGGAATGGCAGACTGGTTGGGTTGGATCGTTGAGAACGTGTGATCTATGAAGCGTACACCGCGTTGTTGCAGCTGCCCTCGGTTGAAGGTATTATGGGACGCGATGTGAACACGGAGCTACGTGCAGCTTACCATATTGCCATAACCGGCGTTGTGCAGGGCGTCGGCTTTCGCCCTTTCGTGTATAACCTGGCGGAACGGTTGGGTGTGCGCGGCTGGGTGCTGAACCATTCCGGCGGTATCGCTATTGAAGCGGAGGGCGCGCCCGATGTGCTCACCGCCTTCATCGCTGTGCTGGAAGCGGAAGCACCGCCGCTGGCGTACATCACCTCGCTGACGGCGGTGCCGATCCTGCCCAACGGCTATGACAGCTTTGAGATCCGGCACTCGCAACAGGTTGCAGGACAGTACCAGCTGCTCTCGCCCGACGTGGCGATGTGTGACGACTGCCTGCGCGAGCTCTTCGATCCCGCCGACCGCCGTTACCGTTACCCGTTCATCAACTGCACCAACTGCGGACCGCGCTTCACCATCATTTTGGATATCCCCTACGACCGCCCCAAGACTACAATGTGCGCTTTTTCGCTCTGCGCTGACTGCCGCGCCGAGTATGAAAATCCGGCGGACCGGCGTTTCCACGCACAGCCGAACGCCTGTCCCGTTTGCGGCCCTCATGTCTGGTTGAGCGAGAAAGCGAGTGGGCGAGAAAGCGAGTCAGCGAGAAAGCGAGTGGGCGAGAAAGCGAGTCAGCGAGAAGGTGAGATGGCGCGTGAGCAAGCCGCGCATCACGCAATATACAATACGCAATATACAAACGAAGCCTCTCTTTTGCGCGCCAAAGAGCTGCTTGAAAGTGGCGCGATCCTCGCTATAAAAGGCCTGGGCGGTTTCCACCTCGCGGGCGACGCCACCAACGCCGATGCTGTCCGCGTGGCGCGCGAACGCAAACGTCGTCCCCATAGGCCGTTTGCCGTGATGCTCCCTACGTTAGACGCTGTGCGTGCTGTTTGTGAGGTTTCCTCGGAAGAAGCTGCATTGCTCACGTCGCCCCAATCGCCCATCGTCCTTCTTAAGTGCTTGCGGAATACACAGTACGCCATAGTCAACACGGTTGCCCCAAACCAGCATACTCTCGGTGTGATGCTGCCTTACACGCCGCTGCATCACATCCTCCTGCGGGATGTGGGACGCCCGCTGGTAATGACCAGCGGCAACGTGACGGAAGAACCTATCGCCAGGGACAACGCAGAGGCACTCCGGCGACTCGCGCCCCTGGCGGACGCTTTCTTACTCCACAATCGCGACATCTACGCGCGTTATGATGATTCCGTGGTACAAGTGCTCCCGTTTTCGGAAGCTCCGTCACATTCTACGTTTTACACGTCCGAGAACGAAAAACGTGAATCTGTGGCGCAGCTCGTCCGCCGCGCTCGGGGCTACGCCCCGCTTCCCATCCGGCTCCCGTTCGCGACGCGCCCCATGCTGGCG
>CBEVZO010000635.1:0-2935 GCA_965554365.1 uncultured Anaerolineae bacterium | reverse complement strand
AATTTATGAAAAAACTGAGGGGGAATCGCGTGGCGGGCGGCGGCCAATTTTGTTGTCGCTCAATCCACATGGCGCGGCCGTAGTTGGCATTAAACTCGCGGAAGAACACGCCACGCTGGCTCTAACCGACATCAATGCCGATATTCTTGCCAAACATACCACCCAACTCGGCGCGCGCGACCCGCGCAGCATAGCGCACCAATTGGCAGCTAACACGCGCGATCTACTCGTAGAAGCGGCGATCAAGACGAATCAATTACTTGGCGTGGGCGTGGGACTATCGGGCATTATCGACTCGGATGCGGGAATTTGTCGTGTCTCGCCGCACAACGATTGGCGCGATGTACCGTTTGCTGACTTACTGGCAGATGAATTGGGCTGCATTGTTGCTCTGGATAACAATGTTAACACCTTGATGCTGGTTGAACAGCTTTATGGTACAGGGCAGCAGGTCCGCGATTTTTTGATGGTCACCACCGGGCGTGGTATTGGTCTCGGTATTGTAATGAACGGCACGGTTTATCGCGGGAGTACCGGCGGTGCGGGCGAGTTTGGGCATACAGTGGTTGATCCGGAGGGATTCGCGTGCAGTTGCGGCAATCGGGGCTGCCTGGAAACATTCGTTTCCGAACCATGGCTCATGCGGCGCGCCAAACTCAATGGTTTGAACGTGGATCATCCCGACAACCTGATCGCGCTCGCCTACAACGATCACCCAATTGCGCGCGATATGCTGATCGCTGCCGGACGTGTACTCGGTCAAGCTGTTGCCAATCTGGTCAACCTGTTTAACCCGGCGTTAATCATCATCAGTGGCGAGGGCGTCCGGGCAGGCAGTTTGATGTTCGACGCCATGCGCGAGACGATGGCGCGCCACATGTTCGCGCCGTTGGCGGAAAAGCTAGAAATCCGTATCGAGCCGTTCAGCGAGGACATCTGGGCGCGCGGCGCAGCCAGTCTCGTTTTGAGTAACATCTTCAGTGTCCCGACTCTGCAATGATGTTTTTTTACGCAAACTTGCTTCGTTTACTAAATTAAGTTAGGAGGTAACTGTATCGATCTCTGTACCCCTGTCCATCGCATTTGTAATCACCGTTTTTTAAGGAGACCTGTGGCAATGAAATCGAAACTGTTAGTGCTGTTGCTGATTGTGGTGTTGGCGATCCCTGCCTTCGCACACGCGAAAGCCGATAAAGTAACTGTCGAGTTCTGGCATACCTATAACGAAGTCTCGCCGGAAAATGAAATGCTGGTCGAGACACTGATCCCACTGTTTGAGGCGGAACATCCCAATATCACAGTGAAATCCGTTCCCTTCCCCTATGGCGAATTTCGCCAGACGATCTTGACGGCGCTGGCGGGCGGCGAAGGTCCTGACCTCGCACGTTTGGATATTATCTGGTCGCCGGAATTCGCGTCATTGGGCGTGCTGGCGGCCTTAGAGGACGTGATGCCGGATTTCCAGGATTATGCTGACGCCGTGTTCCCCGGCCCGTTGTCCACCAATCTGTATCAAGGTGAACATTACGGCCTGCCGCTGGACACCAACACGCGCGTGTTTATGTATAACACGACGGTCTACGAACAAGCCGGGATCGAAGGTCCGCCCGTGACGATTGAAGAATTACAAGCGCAGTGTGATGCAGTGAAAGCGCTTGGCGAAGACTACTACCTGTTCAGTGATGGCGGCACCTATGGCTGGGCCGTGCTACCCTGGATTTGGAGTTTTGGCGGTTCATTGACTGATGAGGCGATGACCACCTCGTCTGGGTACGTCAACGGTGAAGCAACCGTCGCAGCGTATGAATTCCTGAAGGAAATGATCGACAGTGCCTGCTTCTCGCCATCGTATCTCGGCGGTGGGCTGGGCAGCAGCACGGGCTATTTCACCGATGTGTTCGCATCAATGATAGATGGCCCCTGGATGTTCCCCATTGCCGAAGCTCAGTACCCCGACTTTGAGATTCAAACGGCACTGATGCCTGCCGGTGATGGTGGGTCGATCTCCGTCGTGGGTGGCGAGAATATCGCGCTGTTTGTCGACGCTGAAGAAGAAGCCGCGCTCGAATTCCTGCGCTTTACCCAGTCAGACGAGTACCAACTAAAGATGGCCGAAGTCGGCCAGCTCACGGTGAAACCCGCACTCCTGGAAACTGATTACTTCCAGAATCATCCGTACTATGGCGTGTTCCTCGAACAACTGGAAACGTCCCGCGCACGCCTGCCGCATCCGGCCTGGAGCCAGATCGAGGAAGTGCTGACGGATGCTGGTCAGTTGATCCTGCGCGGCGAAGTCTCGGTGCAAGAGGCGCTTGACGACGCCGCCGGAGCAATTGATGAACTGCTGGCGGAATACGAGTAGGTTACTATTGCACAGAAACACAGCAACAAGTAACACAGTAATGTAGTAGTAGAAGTAGGGGCAATTCATGAATTGCCCCTACGATTGCCGAATCGATTTTTAAAGCAGCTTCATGCCCTTGCGATCTGTAAGCACGTCAAATCTATGTCAACACGCGCTGCAACACGCGCAAAACCTTATTGTTTTGAGGATCGACCATGCGCGCTAAATTGCATTATCGATGGTATACGCCCTATCTGTTTTTATTACCCGGCCTCGCGTTGTATGTGCTGTGGATGATCTACCCGCTCGGCTACGAGTTCTATATCAGCTTTTTCGACTGGAAAATTATGCCCGGTCAAACCAGCGAATTCGTCGGGCTGGACAACTATCAACGGGTGTTGGAAGATGACAATTTCTGGCTCTCGCTGAAAAACACGGCGCGTTACATGGTTGTAACGGTCATCGGCCAGATGGTCATTGGGCTGGCGCTGGCGGTGATGGTCAACCTCGTTTTCTTTGCCAAGCGTCTCTTCCGCGCCATCTACTATCTGCCGGTCATTACATCGTGGGTGGTGGTGAGTTTCCTGTTCC
>CBEVZO010000634.1:0-2940 GCA_965554365.1 uncultured Anaerolineae bacterium | reverse complement strand
TTTCGCTCCGTGAGTCCAACTTATCTCAGAATGTAGCATAAACGATACCCGACCGGGCAACCGTCCGCAGGATTCGGATTCTTGGCAATTTCGCAAAAATGTGAAAGGACGCAAAAAAAACCGGGAAACAGGCGGAGCTCCCGGTTTGCGTTGTACGATTGTGTAGGCGAACGATCAGACGGTTTCGAAACGGCGGCCCTCTTTGGCGCGGCGTGCGAGCATCAAAATATCGTAGGCGCTTTGGCGGGCGCTCGTGGTTTCCGCGCCTAGCATTTCCGCGAGTTCCTCTACGCGACCGTGATCGTTTAGTTGTTCCACGCGCGTGACGGTGCGTTGATTTTCAACGTGCTTGCTGACACGGTAATGTGCGTCGCCATAGCCCGCCAGTTGTGCGAGATGTGTCACACAGAGTACCTGATGGTGATCCGACAATTGCCATAACTTCTGGCCGATCACCGATCCCATGCGCCCGCCGATGCCCTGATCCACTTCATCAAAGATGAGCGTGGGCGTGCGATCCGCGTAGGAGAGTACGCCTTTGAGCGCCAGCATGATGCGCGCGGTTTCACCGCCGGAAGCGACTTTCGCCAGCGGGCGTAGCGGTTCACCGATGTTGGCGGAGAGGAAGAACTCTACCCGATCGATGCCCGTGTGCGTGAAGGCAACCCGGCGCTCCCCGACGTAACAGCCGGTGTCGGGATTGTCGTTTTGCGCGATCTGCACCTGGAAGCGCGCATCTTGCATCCGCAGATCGCCCAGTTCACGGACGATTTCTTCGTTCAGCCGTGCGCCTGCTTCCTGACGTTTGACGCTGAGTGTGCTGGCAAGCTGCCCCATCGCGTGCAGCAGCCGATCTTCTGCGACGTGCAGTTCGGCGAGGCGTTCCTCGCTGTGTGTGATCGCGTCCAGTTCGCGCTGCGCGTTGTCGGCAAAGGCCAACACCGCCTCAATCGTGCCGCCGTATTTGCGCTTGAGGCCAGTGAGAATCTCGATCCGTTCCTCAATCTGATCCAGACGCGCCGGATCAAACTCTATGGCTTCGCGGTAATATCGCACGGCGCTCGAAAGCTCGCTGGACTGGGTGCTGATCACTTCGGCAAGCTGCGCGTGTTCATCTGCTGCCGGATCAAGCTGCGCCAGTTTGGTGAGTACAATCGCTGCCTGTGCCAGCAAATCTTCCACCCCGGAGGCTTCACCGAGTTCGCCGGTCAGCAAATACTGCGCTTCGGTTGCCATGTCCGCGATGCGTTCGGCGTTGACGAGCTGGTTACGTTCCTGTTGCAGTTCGTCTTCTTCTTCAGGACGCAGATCGGCGGCGCGGATTTCCTCGATCTGGAATTGCAGCATGTCGATGCGCCGTGCGAGGGCGGCCTCGTTAGTGAGCAGCGCGTCGATTTCGTCGCGTACCTGCACGATTTGCACATAGACCACACCCACTTGCGTACGCAGTTCTTCCAGGTTGGCGTAGCGATCCAGCAAATAGAGGTGCTGCGCGGGGCGAAGTAACGAGAGATGCTCGCTTTGCCCATGAATGTCTACCAGCAACCCGCCCACTTCGCGGTATATTCGTAGGTTGCAGGGCGAACCGTTGATACGCGCCTGACTGCGCCCGGTCGCGCGAACCTCACGCGAAAGCACGATCTCGTGGGGCGTTTCACCTTCCAGACCTTCGGCTTCCAGCAGCGCGTTGATCTCATCTTGCAGCCGTTCGGGGATGATGAACGTGCCTTCAATGATAGCGCGATCCGCTCCGCCGCGTACCATTGAAGAGTCGGATCGCTCACCGAGCAGCAGCCCCACTGCGTCCACCAGAATCGACTTCCCCGCGCCGGTTTCGCCAGTAATGGTCAGAAAGCCATTTTTGAATTCGACACTCAGATCGTCGATGATCGCGAAATTTTGAATGCGTAGTTCTTGCAGCATAAGCGTTGTCGATAGGCCTCGTTTACTCAGGTTACAGATTGAAACGTGTTACAGACGCAGCCGAAAACGTGCGACTGCCGTGCTGGTAGCCAAAAATAGGTAAATGCCGACCGCAAACACATTTGTCAGCAGCAGCGGCAGCGCACCCAGGACGACGCCTGCACCGACGACCGTTGCGGTGTGCCGCCCGCGTCGTTTGCGGGTTATGGTCCACACGACTGATCCAATAATCCCGCCCGCTGCTGGCGACAAGATGAATGCCAGTAAGAACCATCCCAGGCGTGCGAGGATGGCGGCGGCGATGAAACTCAGCACCAGACTCACCGCCCCTGCAATCAGGTAATCGAGCAACTGTGCGTCAAAAAAGGTGTCTTGCTGTTGGCGCACGCACTGCTTACAGCGATAACCGACCGGCGTCTGTACGGCGCATTTGGTACACATGGGCCGCCCACAGCGATTACAGTGCAGCATGGTTTCCACCTGCGGATGCACGGTACAATAGAGTGTGGTGTCGTCGCTGTCAGCGGCAGTGTGGTTGGGAGTGGTCATGCAGTGCCCTCATGTGATGTGCTGGTGATTGGCAAATATCGTGTACTCACTCTTGATTCTGACGTGATTCGGGCGCGTTGCCCACTGATCGTTGGCTGGGCCGCGATGGGACACGTGGTTCCAGGCGATCCAGCAGCGAGCGATAGAAATAATTGCGATCCCGCAGCCGCAAAAACCGCGTTACCCGGTCGCTGGATCGTATCACCACCCGGTCAGCCGACCGCATATCGACGAGATGTTCTCCATCCGCCGTTAATGCCGCGTCTGACATCGTGTGCGGTTCTACGATCACCGTGATCGTTGCCCCCTGCGAAAGCACCATCGGACGGGCCATGCTGAGGTGCGGTGCGACCGGCACAACCAGAATATTCTTCAACTCCGGCGGCAGAATCGGCCCACTAACCGCTAGCGCATAGGCGGTAGAGCCGGTGGGCGTGGCGATGATCAGGCCATCACAGTGATAGGTGG
>CBEVZO010000633.1:0-2947 GCA_965554365.1 uncultured Anaerolineae bacterium | reverse complement strand
AGGATCGAGATCGATCAACACCACACGCAACCCACGTTCCGCGAGCGCGATCCCCAGATTCATGACGGAGGTTGATTTCCCTACGCCGCCCTTTTGGTTGGCAATTACGAGCGTTCGTGTCATCCCGTTTCATCCTGGTGTGCAGATAATTGCCTGCATTATAGCATACGCTCAACCGCCCTGATAACTCGGTATCACACAGCGTTTCAACACCCACAACCCACCCTATGCGCAACCAGGGAGTTGTGGTAAACTCCCGCCCCGTTGGACTAACACCAACCTACCACATACAGAGTAACGCAAGGAAAGGAGCAAGGGTACACGGCTCGACACCAACCATAGGGTCACCGTACCCAAAATCCATGTCTGAACTGTTGGGTATCGACGAACAAACCTTCAAAGAGTTCATCGCCGCAATTGGCTATATCGGGATTTTCGGCATCATCTTCGCCGAATCCGGTTTGCTAATCGGCTTTTTCCTGCCCGGCGACAGTCTGCTGTTCACGGCAGGCGCGATTGCAGGCAGCACAGAACTGCAAAACACGCTGGGCGTAGAATTCCAGATCGAAATCCTGGCGACTGGCTGTTTCATCGCCGCAGTGACCGGCGACAGCGTCGGCTACTGGTTTGGGAATAGAGTAGGACGACGACTTTTCCAGCGCGAAGATTCGCGGCTGTTCAAGAAAAAGTATCTCTACCAGTCCGAAGCGCTGTATGAAAAGCATGGCGGCATCATCATCGTAATCGCGCGTTTCATGCCCTTTGTGCGGACCTTCGCGCCCATTGTCGCCGGAATGGGATCAATGAATTATCGCCGGTTCATTTCCTACAACGTGTTCGGCGGGCTGCTGTGGGCCGTTGGGGTCACGATCGCAGGGTATCTCCTCGGCGAGGCTGCCGAAGGATATCTCACACCACTGATCCTGATCATTATCATTGTGTCAGTGCTGCCACCAGGCATCCATGTGCTGCGCGACTATCTCAAAGAGCGCAAGGCTAAACGCATGGCCGCCGAAACAGAATCTAGCCCCGGAGTAGGCTAAACCAAAGCCGTCAACCGCCACCCCGCCCGGTGGCGGTTTCAGTTTTGACTCACGGTCGTAACACGAGTATAGTCCTATACATCACACACATCTGAAACAAAGGATAGAAGCGCATGTCGTTCTGGGGTGGACGCAAACAACAGCAACCGCCAAGCCAACCAGGCACGCCTACACCTGCACCAACCGCCTCACGCCAGCCGGTCGGGTTCGAAACCGTATTGGGAGCCAGTGCCACCCTGAAAGGCGATCTCAAAAGTCAGGGCAATGTGCGTCTCGACGGCACATTTGAAGGCACGCTAGAAATTGACGGGAATGTACTGATCGGCGAAACGGCAAAGATCACCGCCAACATTCATGCTAAAAACGTGTCGATTGCGGGCGCGGTACGCGGCGATGTGAGTGGTAAAAAAGTAGAGATTCTGCGCACTGGGCGCGTCTGGGGCGACATCACAGCAACGGCGATCTCAACTGAGGAAGGATGCTTCATTGAGGGCAAGATCACGATGATCACGCATGAAGCGGCACAACCCTTTGATCAGGCCGCATTCGCAGCCCCCATACCAAATGACACGGCAGCCAGCGCCGCCCCATCCGAGCCAGCGTTGCCCGCCGCCGGTAACGCTGACAACGCAGCAGAATAATAGCATTGGAAATGCACAGCGCTTTGGTGGCCCGACTTACTTAATGATATAATCAACCTGAGCGCATCTGCTCGGTTTTGGGGAACACAACGCGGACAGGAATACATCCATGATCAAGGTTTTTATTGATAGCATTCGGGTCAGTCTGATGTCGCAACTGCGGGTCGTGATCTTGAAGGATCCAGTCACGAACCGGTATCTCCCCATCTTCATTGGCCCCTGCGAGGCAGAAGCGATTGCCATGAAGCTGCAAAACGTGACGCTGGAACGACCGATGACGCACGACCTGCTCAAAGCAGTGATCACCGACATGGGTGGCACGGTGCAGCATATCGTCGTCAACGACCTGCGCAATGATACCTTCTACGCACAGATTGTGGTGGAACAAAATGGGCAGACATTGGCTATTGATGCGCGGCCTAGCGACGCGATTGCGCTCTCAGTACGGCTGGAAGTGCCGATCTTTGTGGCCGAGGCGGTCATGGAGCGCGCAGCAGTGACCGAAGATGATGATGTCGAAGCCGACACCCCGGTCCCGGACGCCGCACCTGAGGTTCCAGATAATACCCGGTTGAGTGTTTTTAAGGATTTCGTTGATACCCTTGATCTCGACGATCTGAGTACGGACGATGATGACGATAACGATTGACAACGGGCACAGTCGTCCCAACTAAAGCTGAACGGGGTGGCTCATCCATGAGCTGCCCCGTTTTTCGCCCTACGCGCGTATCTACCGATTTTTAACACAACACAAACGGACTTATGAGCAAGGAAGCACCTACTCAACCACCACATAGCGTGGAAGCAGAAGAAGCGGTATTGGGATCGATCCTGATCAATCCCGATGCAATATTTGATGTGGCCTCCTTCCTCCAGCCAGAGGACTTTTACATTGTCCGCAATGGATGGGTTTGGGAAGCAATCGCCAACCTGCAAGAACGCGGTGAGCAGATCGATTATCTCACAGTGATCGAAGAACTCCGTACCCAGGCACGGCTGGATGAAGTCGGTGGGGCAGCCTATATCACCTATCTGATCAACCATACGCCCGCCACGATCTACACCGAAACATACGGGCGCGTGGTAGAACGTGCCTCGCTGCGCCGCAAGATGCTCAAAGCCGCCAGCGAAATCGCAAAACTGGCGCACGAAGAAGACTCTGAAATCAGCGATGTGATTGACCGCTCCGAAGCGGCGTTGTTCCAAGTCACTGAACGACGGTTGCGCACCGAGGTTGTACCCATACGCCGCGCCGCGCTCGAC
>CBEVZO010000632.1:0-2953 GCA_965554365.1 uncultured Anaerolineae bacterium | reverse complement strand
CCGCCGTGAGGTCCGCAAGCCGTTGTTCGCGCGCTCGTAGCGCGACAAACGCGGTCAGCATCTCGTCCCACAGCGTGCGGTCGGCGGTCATGTGAGGGCGCTGCGGCAGATAGCCCACGCGTAGCCCTTTCATGTGGCTGACTGTGCCCGCTGAGGCGTCTTCTTTTTTGATCAGCACGTCGAGCAGCGTTGTTTTGCCGATCCCGTTGGAACCGACCAGCGCGATCTTTGCGCCGTGCGAAATCTCAACTGAGATATTCTGGAAAATGTCGTTCGCGCCAAACGCTTTGGCGACGTTGTGCGCGGTCAGGATAGCCATGCGTGTTGTCCTGCGTATCTCTTATCGTTTATCGTGTGTGATAGTGCGTCATAACGTTCGCCGCGCATTATACCATGATCATGCTGGTTTTTAGCGGGCAATCTTTTGGTGTGCGCCGTCCGGCTGGCTATACTATGGTATATGAGCGACTATCATGATACATTCCCCGAAGCCTCCCCGCCCGACTACACCGGCATGATGCTGGCGGCGGCGTTGCTGGCTGCCGCAGGCTGGATCGGGCTGTGGATACTGGTCACATCGGCCCTGCCAACCGCGTTCCCGCGTTGGCTGTTTTTTGTGTGCCTGTACTTTGCGGCGACGGGCACGGTACTGCCGTTTGTACGCTTTCTCAATGTGCGTTTCGCGCGCGAGGACGAGCCGCCCGCATCCGGTATCATTCTGCGGCAGAGCATCTTCGTGGGGCTGTTTGTGGTCGCGTGCGCGTGGCTGCAAATCCCGCGCGTACTCAACCCGGTGATCGCGTTTTTTCTGGCGCTAAGCCTTGCGATCGTCGAGTTTTTCTTGCATATGAGGGATTGAGTGAGTGATTAGTCAATAGTCAAATCGGCAGCCCAGGGTAGGGCAAGCCCCATCCCTACTGCCAACTAAAAGGAAGACTGATGAGAGCAGACCTGGATCTCTTGATGGAAGAACGCGGCATCGACGCGGTGATGACGACACAGGGCGAAAACGAAGACCCGGTGCGCACCTATCTCGCCAACGGTACGGATTTTCATGGCATGGTACTCAAAAAGCGCGGCGCACCGCCCGTCCTGATCGCGAATCCGATGGAGCGCGACGAAGCCGCCCAAAGCGGGTTAGAGGTCTTCACCTGGGATGACCTGGGGCTGAGTGACCTGCTGCAGAAACACCGGGGCGACCGTAAACAAGCCTTGCTAGAATGGTACGACGGTATGTTCGCGAAGTTCGGCATCCAAGGACAGATCAATGTCTACGGCATCGGCGATATCAATGACGCGTTCCGGCTGCTGACAATGCTCAGCGCGCATTTCGGTGAGCGGATCACGTTTGGCTATGAGCAGCCACGCGACACGATTTTCGACCGGGCGTATGAAACGAAAGACGCGCAAGAACTCGCACGGCTGCGCGAGGTAGCAAAGTGTACCAGCGCAGTGGTCCGTGCCACGCGCGACTGGCTGGCGAGTCACAAGGCCGGCGACGGCGTGGTACTCAAAGCAGACGGCGCGCCGCTCACCATTTGCGACGTCAAGCGGCAGGTGACCCTGCTGCTGCTGGATCACGATCTGGAAGACGCCGAGGGCATGATCTTCGCACAGGGTCGCGACTCCGGCGTACCACACAGCCGGGGCGACAAAAACGCGCCCGTGCGTCTGGGCGACAGCATCATCTTCGATCTGTTCCCGCGCAAGCCTAAGGGCTACTTCCACGATATGACGCGGACGTGGTGCATCGGCCATGTGCCAGACGAGGTGCAGGCCGCCTACGACCATGTGAAAGAAGTCTTTAATTGCTCGATGGAGATGTGCAAGATCGGCGTGAAGACTAACGTCGTGCAGAATATGGTATGCGAGTTCTTTGAGGAACGCGGCCATCCCTCTGTGCTCAACTCGCCGGGCACAACTGAAGGTTATGTGCATTCACTCGCGCACGGCCTGGGGCTGAATGTGCATGAAGCGCCGTATTTCCCGAACTACCAGGACACCTACGAACTCCAGGCGGGCAACGTATTTACTATCGAGCCGGGGCTGTACTATCCCGAACGCGGCTTCGGCGTGCGCCTCGAGGATACGGTGGTACTCAACGCGGATGGCAGCATTGAGTCCTTGACCGATGTGCCGGATGATTTGCTGATCGAATTGAAGGGTTAGCGCGGAAGCAGCAAGGTAGAGTAGGGGTAGGGTTTGCCCTACCCAAAATCGGACAACCCAAGGGTTGCCCCTACGCACAGCAAACGCGAAAGACAGAATATGACGCTGATTTTAGGGATTGAAACCTCGTGTGATGAAACCGGGGCGGCGGTAGTCGAAAACGGGAAACGGATGCTCTCCAACATCGTCGCCTCGCAGATCGACCTGCACGCGCAGTACGGCGGCGTGTTCCCGGAGGTCGCATCGCGGGCACATGTTGCCGCGATCCATCCGGTCGTGGAACAAGCACTCAGCGATGCGGGCGTGACGCTGGACGCTATCGACGCCATCGCCGTAACATGTGGGCCGGGGCTGGCAGGATCGCTGCTGGTGGGCGTGAACTATGCGAAGGGGCTTGCGCTGGGACGGGGATTGCCGCTCGTGGGCGTGAATCACCTGGAAGGCCATGTCTATTCGCTGTGGCTGACCGAACGCGACACGCCAATCACGTTCCCGGTAATCTGTCTAATCGTTTCCGGCGGACACAGCGAAATTGTGCTGATTGCGGGTCACGGTGACTATACTAGCCTGGGCAGCACCATCGATGACGCGGCGGGCGAAGCGTTCGACAAGGTGGCACGGCTGTTGGGACTGTCGTATCCCGGCGGGCCGATCATCGAACGCACGGCGCGCGAGGGTGATCCCCAAGCGTACAAGTTCCCGCGTGCCATGCGCGGCGAGGGTTACAACTTCAGCTTTTCCGGGCTGAAAACGTCAGTGCTGCGCGCGGTCCAGCCGCCGCACA
>CBEVZO010000631.1:0-2963 GCA_965554365.1 uncultured Anaerolineae bacterium | reverse complement strand
GTGGTAGAGCCAGGGCACGAGGGCTAACGGTTTGTGCAGGCCGAGGTGATCCAGAATGCGTGCTACCAATGCCGTGTCAGGACTGCGCCCATCTCTGGCGCGCGCGACGGCGTTTAATGCCTGTTTGCCGATCCAGTAGCCGCTGCCTGCGTCATCGAGCAGATAGCCCCAGCCGCCGACGAGCGCGGTGTGTCCTGCGGCATTTGCGCCATACGCGAGGCTGCCGGTTCCCGCGAGCAGCAGCACGCCGCGCCGTTCGCCTAGCGCCCCCACGAGCGCGATCTCGAAGTCTGCGCTAGGGATGATATGCGCGTCCGGCGTCACGCCCGCGACCACATCCCGCAGCCAGTCAGCAGAGTGGTGCGCTGCTGCGCCCGCGACCCCGATCCCAACGGCGGCGATCTGTGCGGGAGTAAGCTGCGCGGCGGTCAAGGCGTCATGCAGCGCGGTGCGGATGGTGTGCATTGCCGTTTTTGCGCCCACCACGCCGGGATTCGCTGTGCCGCCGTGAGCCTCGCCGCAAAGCTGCATCTCTGGTGTGATGATCGCCACACGTACCGTGCTGCCTCCGCCGTCAATGCCCATGAAGTATTGCGCGTCAGTCATGGGGCTAATCCTCGCGCCATGTCGTGCGCAGCAAATGAGCGTAATTCGCGCCGGGCGTGATCTGCCCCAGGATTCCGCGCGCCGCCTCCGCCGAGAATGACCTCCGCGATGCTCGCAGCGGTGAGGGCGGCTAATGTGGCGTCCGCGAAATGTGTGCCCAGGTGCGCGGCGACGATGCGCTCAAGGTGGGCGTTTGTGGCGGCGTTGAGCGTATGCACAGCGTGGGCGGCGGGGATGTCGGACAGCGTGGGCACAGTGGAGACTCCTTTGGGCGGTTACTCAGTCGTACAGCAGGTGCGGGCGGCGCTGCAAAGCGAAGGCGTGGCGATCCTCGCCCCACTCCGACGCCAACTGCGCCAGAATTGCGCGTGTCTCTTTGCCCGCTTGAATGTCTGCCGCGATTCGACGGCGCACCCAGCGCCCACCGATGAGCCGGTCAAAGTGCTGGCTGTGGGTGTCGGGATGTGTGGGGAGCCACTCGAATTGGTCCGGGTACAGCGCCGCGATGGTGATCAACACGCCGAGCCACACCTCGATGGGCCGCCAGCGCGCCGGAGCGGTGATGTGGACCTGCACGCCGTTGCATGATTGCCCGTGCCTCTTGCTGGACGTGGGAATGAACGTGTGGGGACGGAAACGTGCGCCCATCGGCTCCGTCCAGCCGTCCGCGTTGAGCTGTTCTGCCAACGCCATACCGTCGATCCAGGGTGCGCCGACGATCTCAAAGGGCAGTGTCGTGCCGCGTCCCTCGGAAAGCTGTGTGCCTTCGATGAGGCACGCGCCGGGATAATGCGCCAACGTCGTCAATTGCGGTATGTTCGGCGACGGCGGAACCCAGGGCAGTCCCGTGTCGCGCCACACCTGATCGCGCGTCCAGCCTACGCAAGGGATGACCGACAGATCGGCGGGCGTGGGGTTCCATGTGGTGTTGATCATCTGTGCCAGTTCGCCGAGCGTCAGTCCGTGCCGCACGGGGATCGGGAAGCGTCCCACAAAGGAACTCATGCTCATGTCAAGCAGCGGCCCGTCGATGATCGTGCCGCCCAATGGGTTTGGGCGATCCAGGATCATCACGCGAACGCCGTGCGCGCCTGCCGCCTCCAAAATGTGCGAGACGGTCCAGGGGTAGGTGTAGTAGCGCACACCGATATCTTGAATGTCGCAGACCAGCACATCTACATGATCGAGTATCTCCGGTGTGGGGCGGTACGTGGCTCCGTAGAGGCTGAATACCGGCAGGCCCGTGCGTGGATCGGTGGTGGAGCTAACGGGCGCAGCGTCCGGTGCAGCTCCCGCAAAACCGTGTTCCGGGCCGAACAGCGCGGTGAGGTTGACGTGCGGCGACTGCGCGAAGATGTTATAGGCGCTCTGCAACCGTGCATCGACCGCGCTCGGATTGGTCATCAACCCGACGCGTTGCCCCGCTAGTGCGCGAAATTGATCGTCGTGCAGCACTTCCAACCCGGGGTTAACGGTCATGACGGCTCCTCACTCGACCTGGCTGAGTACGGTGCGGAACTTGTAGCGGTCACCGCGATAGGACGAGCGCACGAATTCGATAGCGCGATCTTGCTCGTCGTGTGTCACGCGCGTGATGCGCAAGATCGGCGTGCAAGGCGTCGCTTCCAGGGCATCTAACTCATCGGCTTCGGCGATGCTGGCTTCGATGGTTTGGTGTGCGTAGGTCAGATAAATGCCGTAGGATTCGCGCAGCACCTTGTACAGCGACTCGCGGCTGAAATCGTGTTGTTCCAGGATGCCGGGACACAGCGCGTAGATGAGGTGCGATTTTTCCAACGCGATCAACTTGTTATCGGCCATCCGTACACGGTGCAGCGCGAACACTTCCGCGCCGGGTAGTATTGCCAGCGCCTTCGCGACTTCCTCACCGGCTGGTTCAACAGCGGCGCGCAGCACCCGGCTGGACGCGTGTTTGCCGCGCCCGTCCATGTCTTGCGTGAAGCTGGTGAGCGACTGCAACACCTGATCGATTTTCACTGGGCAGACATACGTGCCCTTACCGACCTGCGTATAAAGCAGGCCCTCCTGCACCAGTTCGCTGATCGCTTTGCTGACGGTCAGCCGGTTGACGCTGAACTGTTCTGCCAATTGTCGCTCAGAGGGAATGCGCTCGTTGACCTCAAAGATACCCGACTGGATGTTTTGCCGGATGTAGTCTTCGATCTGAACGTACAGCGGCACGGGGGAATCATGTTTTGCCATCTGCGCTTACCTTGTCTCTAACAGCCAATTTCTATAGCCGCTCATCGGGCGGGGCAAGCTCACGCCCCTACAATATGCGGCATTAGACTTTATCGGGATTAATTCTGCCCCCTATATGTGGCGGTAAATTTGTC
>CBEVZO010000630.1:0-2964 GCA_965554365.1 uncultured Anaerolineae bacterium | reverse complement strand
GGGGCGATTACCTTGTGTTCTGTTTTCGTTCTCGCTCACCGGAAAAATCTCCTCTTACGGTGTTATGCCGGGCAAGACAAGGCCCGGCGTGTGTGTTATGTGATTGTCAAGTTGGGATCGCGTGCCCCTGACAGCCAAACGTGTAGCTGCTGTTAGAAGGGAAACGCATCCTTTGGATCGTCGTCGCCGTCGTTGATGGTGATCTCTGATGATGAGGAACGATCCCCCAGCACGATCATCTCGTTGGCAACCAATTCGGTGCGGAAATGGCGTGTGCCGTTGTCGTCTTCCCAGCCGCGTGTCTGTAAACGGCCTTCAATGTAGACCTGCTGGCCTTTGGAGAGATGCGTTTTGCAAATCTCGGCCAGATTGCCCCAGGCGACGACGTTAAACCATTCGGTTTCTGCGTGTCGTTCGCCATCAGAGGCGGTCCAACTGCGGCTGGTGGCAACGCTGAAACTGGCAACGGGTCGCCCACTGGGCGTGTAGCGCAATTCTGGATCGCGCCCCAGGTGGCCGATGATCATGACCTTGTTTAAGCCCCGGCCCATAATGCCTCCCGCTCAACCCACGTGGTAACGACAGCGCCTCTGGCGGTGCGCGCTTACTCTGGGCGCACCACCAGATGACGGATAACTTGATCATTCAGGTGCAGCACGCGTTCGAGTTCGGGAAGCTGCTCGGTGGGGAATTCCATCATCAAGAAGGCGTAGTACCCTTCGCTGAAATCCTGGATCGGGTACGCCAAGCGGCGACGACCCCAGTAATCAACATTGGTGACTTCGCCGTCGAGATTCTCGACAATGCCTTTGACGATCTCGATCACTGATTGCGTGTCTTGTTCTAACACGCTGCTAGGGATCACAATGCCCAATTCATATTCACGTTTCATGTGGGTGTGGGTTCTCCTTTCCACGGGAATGCCTGTGGCGCGCGATGGGCATCGCACGTACAAGCGGAAAGTCGCCCGCCGTTGTGTGTAGTGCGGACGCTTAAGCGGAAAGTATCCTACCGCAGGTCCGGCGGTTTGGCAAGATCGGATCGTGTGGAAAAAGACCTCACCCCCCGACCCCCGCTCCATCCAAGACGGTTGATCTCGTTGGCGCTCGCTGCAACCTATGGAGAGGGGGAGCAACCCGCGCTTTGCCTGCGGGGAGGGGGCGCGAACAAGTTCGCACAGGGTAGGGCGGTCACGGTATGGTCACGGGGGCAGTGGAGAATAAGGGGGCGGGGCACGGAGTACAGGTAGGCTGCACGGGGAGTTTTTCCCGGTGCGGGAATTGTACTACACTCTAAACAGTGGTTATCCACTGTAAAGCAGTGGTGGCCCCCACTGTAAAGCAATGGGGGCACGTTAATGGCAGGGTTAATCGCACAACAAGGCGAACCAAGGAGGGAACACCACATGCAAGGCACGAAACGACTTTCA
This sequence comes from uncultured Anaerolineae bacterium, assembly GCA_965554365.1. GTDB lineage: Bacteria > Chloroflexota > Anaerolineae > Aggregatilineales > Aggregatilineaceae > CAYRNY01. Next base: position 1,535 of record CBEVZO010000630.1, on the reverse strand, counting down.
CACTGGGTGGGAACCGTGTTGTTGATCGTGGCACTGACCGTACCTGTGTTGGCGCAGACGACTCATGCGGCAGCCGCACCCGTGCATCCGGCGCGGGCGATGGAGCGCGCGTTCAGCCCGGATGATCTGGCGGATGAACTGCGCACCCGTATCCCTGAGGCGCAGCTAGAGACGCGTGTCGCAAACACGAACGAGTGGTTGGCGGAGTGGATGGCGACGGAGCAGACGCCGCGTGAGCCAGTTGATCCGGCAGTGCAGGGGCAAACGACGGCAACGTGGACCGTGATGGTCTTCATCGCGGCTGACAATAACCTCGAAATGGCGGGATTGGGTGACATCAACGAGATGGAGGCGATTGGCTCAACCGCGCAGGTGAACATCGTCGCGGAGATCGACCGCTCGGCGGAATACACGGATTGGGACGGCGACTGGACCGAAGCGCGCCGCTACTATATCCAACAGGACAATGATCCGCAGATCATCAACTCCCCGGTGATGCAGAATCTGGGTGAGATCAATTCCGGCAGCCCGGACGCCATTGCGGATTTCGCGATCTGGGGCATCACCAATTATCCGGCTGAGAAATACATGCTGGTGTTGTGGGATCATGGTGGCGCGTGGATCAGCCATGCGACCGATGATGACACGGGCGACGACCTTACGCTGCCCGAACTCACTGGGGCGCTGGACCGGATCAAAGCGGAAACCGGGATCGACAAGTTTGAGGTGTTGGGCTTCGATATGTGCATGATGGGGCAGTTGGAAGTCTATCAGGCGATTGCGCCGTATGCGCACTACGGGCTTGGCTCGGAGGAGAACGAACCGGGTGCGGGGTGGTTCTACCTGTTCCTGGACGAAGTGGTGAAAGACCCGGCGATGCGTGGCGATCAGGTCGTGCGCCATGTCGTGGATTATTTCATGTACTTTTTGGATGAAGTGTTAGGCGACCAGGGGGTGTACGGTCTGAGCGGGGTGAAGCTGGATCAGATCGGTATGATGACGGCGGCGGTGGATGCGTTCTCGGCGGCGGTGCAAGTGAATCCTAACGCGGTCGTGAGTCCGATTGCGGATGCGCGCAACAACACGATATCGTATGGGGGATTCAATGATCCGCAGACGCAGGATTACTGGTCCACTGTGGACCTATACGAGTTTGCTGATCTGCTCACCGGGTTGACGACTGTGCCGGAGCTTATCGTGGCCGCCGAGGGGTTGAAGACGGCGGTGAGTCAATTTGTGGTGTATGACCGGCATGTGGATGCGCTTGATGGATCGCACGGGTTGTCGATTTACTTCCCCAAGAATCCGAAAGTTTACAAATACTTCGTTGATCGTTATGCGCAGGAAGTCTCGAACATGGCGCAGTGGGCGGCGTTCCTGAATTCGTATCACAATGCGACGCCGGAAGTTGTGCCCAATGCACCGCAGTTGGCGATTGTGGGCGTGTACCCGGAGGTGGCGAGCATTCACCAGCCGGCGGTGATCATGCTTGAGGTATCCGGGCGTGATATCATGCAGGTGAATTACGCCGTGGG
>CBEVZO010000629.1:0-2968 GCA_965554365.1 uncultured Anaerolineae bacterium | reverse complement strand
GGCCGCCGCGCGCAGAACCGGCGCACACGGGTGATGTGGGCGGTGGGCAGCGCGTTGGGGATCATCACGGCGCTGCTGATCATCTCGCTGATCCTGTTCGTCCGCGCGGAGAATGAACGTCAGATCGCCAATGAGCAGCGTGAGATCGCCGACGAACAACGCACGTTGGCTGAGCAGAACGAACAGACAGCTATCTTTGAGCGCAACCGTTCGCAGGCGATTGGCATCTCCGCCCAGGCGCGGTTGGAACTGTTCGGGCTGTGGCCGGAACGCGGCGTGCTGCTCGGACTGGAAGCGTTGACGACCGATTTGCCTTACGTGTCGCAGGCAGAGCAGGCGCTCGCCGCAGCAGTTCAGACGAGCCGCGTGCGCGCGATTTTTGAGGAATCGCCTGCCGCCACGAACGGGGTCGCGTGGTCGCCGGACGGCACGCTGTTCGTCATGGTGGGTGATGATAATGCGGCGGAAGTCTGGGATGCGGCGACGGGTGAGTTGGTCCTGACATTGATCGGACACACAAACGAAGTCTCCGGCGCGGCGTGGTCGCCGGACGGTACGCTGATCGCCACCGCGAGTTGGGATGAAACGGCGCGTGTGTGGGATGCCACCACCGGCACACCCGTGCAAACCTTCGCCCGCCATAGTGACTGGGTGAACGCGGTCGCGTGGTCACCGGACGGTACGCTGCTTGCCACCGCCAGCGTTGACAGTAAGGCGCGTATTTGGAACGTGGCAACGGGGGCGCTGGTCCACGAACTCCGGGGACACAACGGCTTTGTGTACAGCGTCGCATGGTCGCCGGATGGCGCGTGGCTGATCACTACCGGGCAGGACAACTTCGCGCGTATCTGGGAAACCGCCAGCGGAACCGAAACCGTCACCTGGATCGCGCACGAGGGCAACGTCACGGATGCGGCGTGGTCGGCTGATGGATACTATGTCGTTACGTCCAGTTGGGATGAAACGGCGAAAGTTTGGGATGTGCGTGCGGCACTGGGACTCGATGGTCTGGGCGCTACGCAGGGCGCGAGTCTGCGTTTCAACCTGACCGGACATATCAACAAGGTGACGAGCGCAGCGTGGTCGCCAGACGACACGATGATTCTTACCACGAGCAACGACCGCACGGTACGCATATGGGACGCGACAACGGGCGACTACCTGTATACGCTCAGCGGACACACGCAGCCTGTGAATGACGCGGCGTGGTCTCCGGCGTCAGACCTCATCCTCAGTGTGGGCGAGGATCATCAAGCGCGGTTGTGGTCTGCGCGGCGCGGCGATGAACTGCTGACGATCAACGGGCATAGCAGCCGTGTCAACGCGGCAGTATGGTCGCCGGATGGGGCGTTGCTGGTGACGGTCAGTGTGGATCGCACGGCGCGCGTGTGGGATGGGGCCAGCGGGGAACTGCTGCAAATTTACCGCGATCACTCGCGTGCGGTGAATGCGGCGGCGTGGTCCCCGGACAGCACATTACTCGCGACGGCCAGCGATGATGGCACGGTGCGCGTGTGGTATGTCGAGAGTGGCGCGGCGAAAGTGTTGTTTGAGGGGCATGACGACCGCGTGACTGCTGTCGCATGGTCGCCGGACGGGGCGCGCATCGCGTCGGTATGCAATGATGGCGGGTTGATCGTGTGGGACGCGGCGACAGGCGCGCATAGCATGACACTCAGCGGTCATGAAACTGTGGCAACCAGCGTGGCCTGGTCCATAGATGGCACATGGGTGGTCACAGCGGATGCGAACGGCACGGTGATTGTGTGGGATGCGGCGGACGGCACGCGGCGGGCGGAATTTGAGGCGCATACCGATCCTGTGCGTGCGGTGAGTGTTAGCCCGGAGGGGCAGATTGCCACTGTGAGCGATGATGGCACGGGCAAAGTGTGGGCGCTGAGTGCAGATGCTTACAACGACGATGGCACGCTCAGCGCTACGTTAATCGCCACACTCTCCGGGCACACGGACAAACTGCATGATGTGGTGTGGTCGCCCAACGGGCTGCGCGTCGCGACGGTCAGCGAAGATCGCTCCGCGCGGGTGTGGGATGCGGTGAGCGGCGCAGAACTGTTCACGCTGGCCGGGCACAATGATGGCGTGTTGTCCGTTGATTGGTCGCCGGACGGGGTGCAGTTGGTCACGGCCAGCGCCGACCGGAGCGTGAAAACGTGGCCCGTGTGGCAGACCACAGACGTGTTGGTCGTGTTTGCGCAAGACTGTTGTGTGGTGCGCGATCTCACGCCGGAGGAGCGCGAGCAGTTCAATTTACCGGCGGCGGAGTAGGGGCGTCGCTCTGCCGCGCCCAGGGCGGACTTTCGAGAGATGACGATGCACGACGACTTTTTCCAACATGCGGCGGCATGGCTCGACGCGGGCGACCCGGTGGCGGTGGCGACGATTATGCGTATTCGCGGCTCATCGAGTCAGCCGCTTGGCGCGCGGATGCTGATCACGACGGATAACCGTTTTAGGGGCGCGGTCAGCGGTGGCTGTGTCGAAACGGACGTATACGAAGCCGCGCAGTACGTTCTGAGCGGCGGCGGTGCGTTGATGTTGCACTATAAGCGCGTCGAAAATCCCGTGATCGAGATCGGCCTGAACTGTGATGGCATGATCGATGTGCTGGTCGAACCGCTGGATCGCGCGCTGCTCAAGCTACTGACAGAGCCGGGGGGCGCGGTCGTGACGTTATGCGATCCCATGCAGCCCCTCGCACCGGGGCCAGTCCACGCACGTGTGGCTGCCACAGGAACCGTGACCGCTGCGTTGCCTGTCGATCTGCCTGCCGAAGTAATCGATGCTGCGCAGTCTGTATGTCGCGACGACCGCCCTGCCAGCCTCATGCTCCCTGATCACCGCCTCGCCTTGATCGAGCCACGCCTCGCGCCGCCGCTGCTGTGGATCGCCGGGGCGGAATCTATCGCCGCACCGCTGGCGCAGTTCGCGCGGATCATGGGCTTCCGCG
>CBEVZO010000628.1:0-2982 GCA_965554365.1 uncultured Anaerolineae bacterium | reverse complement strand
TCGCTGTATAGCGCGACTGCACCGATCACCTGCCCTTGCAATTGCAGCGGAAACGATCCTACACCGTGCAGCCCGGAGGGATTGCGCTCGCTAAGGGGTTGCCCTTCGTCGCGTGGGTGGTGATGCGGCGTGATCGCATATTTGGATTTAACCGCGCGATAGGTCAGTGGCAGATCATCGGCGCGGCGCGGCGGCCCTTGCTCCGGCGGCCAATACGCATTCGCGACCTCGGACAGTGTGATGAGGCGGTTTGAGGGGCGATGCCAGGTGGCGATAACCACGCGCTGTACATGCAACGCCAGACTTAACCGGCGCGCGATGCGTTCCAACACGTCGCCGAAATCCAGCGTGGAGGTGACGGCGGCGCTGGCATCCAACAGGGTGCTGAGTTCGGTCACGCGACGGCGTGTTTGGTCAAACAGGCGTGTGTTTTCGATGGTGATCGCGGCAGACACCGCCAGACTCTCAACGATGGCGAGATCTTGCTTATCAAACGTGCCGTCGATTTTATCCAGCACTTCCAACACGCCCACGACCTCGTCAAACGCGATCAGGGGCACGGCCATCACGGAGCGTAACTCTGAGTGATAAGCGGCGGCGTATTCTTCTTGTGCGGTAGGGTGTTTTTCCAGATTGGGAACCAACTGGGATTGTCCCGTTTCCGCGACTGTGCCGACCACGCCCTGTCCCAGTGTCACACGTCGCGCGTTCGCTTGCTCCGCACAATGGCCGAGAGCCAGGACCGTCGTTAGCACGTTCAGGTCGTTGGGATCACGCATCAGCAATACGGCGGATTTACCCTGCACAACGTTCTGGGCGGCTTCCAGGCTCACCCGCGCCACTTCATCAAACGAACTGGCAGACGAGATCGCGTTCCCGGCCTGGTTGATCGCTTGCAGCCGTTCGGTCTGTACGCGCAATGCCTGCTCGTTGGCCTGCAATTCGGAAAGGTCTGTTACTACCATGACGGTACTCTGACCTGTGCCGATGGAGGAAGGCGCTATCGCACGCGAGAGCAGCACTGGCATCACTTTGCCGTTGCGCGTGAGCAATTGCTGCGCAAACGAGAGGGTTTTAGGCCGGTCGGTGGTCTGAAAGCTGGCGATCAACTCTTTGCGGCTGTTGGGGTGGAACAGTGTGCCGACACTCTGGCCGTAGAGCATCTCGCGTGTGTAGCCGGTCATGCGTAGCAGACGGTTGTTTACATAGGTGATCGTCGCGGTGTCGTCCACGACGATCAAGCCCTCGCCCATCGTGTCCAGCACCATCTGGCGGAATGCTTGCTCCGCGCGCATTTGGGCCTCACGCGCAGAAAGATCGGCGAGCAGGCGCGCATTATCAACGGCCATCGCGGCCTGATTGCTCAGTGAGCTAAGAATTTGCTGTATGCGCCGGGATTGTGCGATCTGTGTGTCGGCGGTTGCCAGCACCAGCACGCCCACAACGCGTCCATTCGTGACCAGCGGCAGCAGGCTGATGAACACAAAATCAAACTGGGCCAGCACGCGTTGCATAGTGTGCCCACCGGTGAGATCAGTGATTTGGCGCGTTGGGAAGTTGATCAGCACGCGGCGGTTCAGCACCACTTCCGCAAACGGGTTGTCGCCGTGATCTAATGGGAAACGTACCGTTTTATGGTCCCCGCGCACGAGGTCCAGAAAGCGTTCCGCATCTGCTTCGCGTTCTACCGCGAGCGCCTGGTGTTCGAGCCAGCGATTATCCGCGTCAATGGTGAGCAACCACGCCAACTGGCAGGGCAGCACGGCCAGCGCGGTATGGGCCATCTCTTCGAGCAAACGGCGGTGATCGACCGGATGCTCTTGATTCAGGCGCACGAGGCGTTGCACGCGTGCGAGCAGGTTGGGAAACTGGATCGGACGCGTGATGTAGTCGGCGGCTCCGGCACGCACACTCTCGGCTTGTGCTTCAGCCGGGGTGCGCGATGACAGCAGGATCACGGGGATGTGCGATGTGGCTGGATTCATGCGCAGACGACGGCAAGTTTCAATACCGCTCATTTGGGGCATGACGGTATCCAGCAGGATGACATCTGGGCGCATTTCTTCCGCCAGCGCCAATGCTTCTTGCCCGCGCGATGCGATGAGGGTGTCATAGCCTTCGCTCTTGAACCAATCGGGCAAGAACTCGATTGCGTTGGGCATGTCATCGACAATCAGAATTTTCGGAGCCATACTTTCCGCCGGAACACTGTTTTTACAAAGGATTACGGTTATTACTACGTTGTCATTCAAATAAAAGCGGGACACCGCGTGTCCCCGCCAACGCTGTAGGGTATTATACTGCAAGGATAGTGCCGTCGCGCAACTCTCGCTTGGACATTTGGACAGTTCGTCATCCACAACGCGTCAATTGACTGCATGAATCCCCAACCAGATCAGCAGCGCCAGCGTCGCGATCAGCATGGCTCCCGTCTGAAGGCGTGCGGTAGCATCCAGTGCGGGAGAGCCGCGCATATCAGTGTGCGAACGCAGCAAGAATAGTAGCGGCGATAGCCCTGCGAGCAGTCCCACGAATGCTAACGGCAATTGGCCCAATCCCACACTCGCGATCAGCAGTGCGCCCGCCGCGACCAAACAACCGCGCATCACAACCGCTGTGCCGCGCGGACCTAACACGCTGGCGGAGTTGTGCAATCCGGCCAGCCGATCCGCGTCATAGTCGCGCAGTTGGTTGTAGAGCTGCCCGTAAGTCGAGATCAGGGCTACTGCCATCGTGATGATCCAGGCGTTAGACAGCGCTTTCGCATAGGTCACATACCCCGCCAAAAATAACAGCGCCGCGAGCATCAGCACATGCGCGATCACGTCAACTACCGGCAGTGCCTTGAGGCGTACAGGTCGCCACGAGTAGAGTAAGCTCAACGCTACGGTCAGTGTGCCTATGATCAACACGCGCGTGCCAGTGAGCGCAAACAGGGCCAGCGCCAGTGTTGCGGTAGCGAGGGTCAAGGCCCAGGCCGTG
>CBEVZO010000627.1:0-2991 GCA_965554365.1 uncultured Anaerolineae bacterium | reverse complement strand
TTTGTGCCCACATGGTACGAGTGAGCGCGGTATACTCAGAAGCATCCGGTTGAATGAGAGAGAAACGCTATGCCCCACCGCCCCCTGATCACCCTACTGCTGCTTGCGCTGACCGCCCTCGCCTGTACGCTGAGTCGCGGCGCGGACTCCGCCAACGATACGCGCATAGTCACCGCCACGTTGTCGGACGAGGTGCGTCCTATCACCGAGTTGCCCACTGCGGACGCGCTCACCCTGCCAACGGAAACCGCATTCGCCACACCACCCACCGCGACTCCGGCCTCACTCTATATCTCAACCAATCTACCTACCAGCACAGCTACCCACACACCGACCGGCACGCCGACTAGCACACCGCCCCACACGCCGACCGGCACACTGACCGGCACACTGACCAGCATACCAACCCACACGCCAACTGACACACCGTCCCACACACCACACACCCTGCCCATTGCCACAGCATTACCTGGCAGCACGCCTCTGTCCAGCAGCACTCCGACGCTGCCCGCGCCGCCCACCATCACACCGCCCCCTACCTTCACCCCCCTGCCCACCATCCCGCCAACACCAGTCCCCACACGCACAATTCCCGGCCCTCCGCCGCTGATGCCTCTAGGCGACGGCAGCGGAACCCTGATTCCCGACACAGGCAACACCGCCGCCACCAGCCCCATCGCAGATATCAACGCGCTGCCGCACACACTCTACTACCTCTCAGATGTGGGCGATCAGACACAGGTCTTCCGGCTGCGCATCGGCCTAAATCACCCGGACCAACTCACGTACAGCCCCACCGGAGTTGTAGCGTTCAGTGTCGCGCCGGATGGCACAATGGCCTATGTCGATCTCACGGGAAATATGACTATCGGCGGCGTGCCGGTGAGTTTGCCCGCTAACGCCGCTGGTTCGCTGCCCCAGATCACGGCGCTCGCGTGGTCCCCAGATGGCGCGTGGCTGGCGTATGTTCAGCACACCGCCAACGCACCCGCTGACACCGACGGGTTGTACATCCGCAACCGTGAGGGGATGGCGCTTCATGTAGCACAAGGAACAGATATCGGGGCGGACGCAGCCTATGTACTCACCGGGCCGCTGCTCTGGCACAGCAACAGCGCGGACCTATTGGTGCGTGTCTAAGCCGGAGGACTGCATACCTACGGCCTGGCAAACATCACGACCAATATCATCCTCCCGGTGAGTACGCCTACCTCCGGATAGTTCATGCAGTGGAACACAGGTCACACGGCGTTACTCGCCACCTATCCCGATCAAATTACGCAGGTTGAGCCGCGCACCTTCAGTGTACACACACTCCTGGCAGATTCCATAGGAGACGTCACACCACTATCCGGCGCGCAAATGCTTAGTGACGGATCGCTTTATTTCCTGGGACAAACAGGGAATGGGATAATCACGCTCTACCAGCAAAGACCCGGCACAGCCCCCATAGCGATCACCGGACTGCCAACGTCCAGCACCGCCACCGTACTCTGGACCGCTGACAGAACCTACAGCGTGATCGTCGCCCACCCCACCCCAGACACGCCCCTCGGCACAGCGTACGCGCTCGTCGGCGACACACTGCTCGACCTCACACCGCTGACCGGGCGGGTCGGGTCACCGCAGTGGGGGCTGGTATTCCAGCTACGCGATTGGGCGCGTGTCCATACGATCCAGGGCGACACGCTCAACGTGCGCGAGTATCCGACGCTGAATGCACGCGTGCTGACAGCCTTGTACAGCGGATCGCGAGTGGGCATTATGGGCGGGCCGCGCGACGCGGACGGTTATCGCTGGTGGCGGGTTCGTACAGAAACAGGCGTGGAAGGCTGGGCGGTGGAGTCTATACTTGATGATCGTGGGGAGTCGATGCGCACATTACAACCAACAGATTAGCGTAAGGGCGCTGCTCTGCCGCGCCCAGGGCAGGCTTCGGTCCAAAATGGGCGCAGTAGAACAACGCCCCTACTAACCACTTCCCCATAAAACGCGGCGGGGGCGACAATCGCCGCACGATTGTCGCCCCTGGAAATTTTATTGTAGACCAAAATCTTTTGTAAGAAAGTGGTATTAGTTAGTGCGTTGGCCGTTGAGGTGATCAAACCCCTACTATTGGTTAATACTATTACGAAAGACTCTACGAGCCTCTACAGATTTATTTTGCCACTCAAACAGTGCTACAAAAAGTAGTCTAAAGGTGTCGTCGTCGAACGTTTAAGCTTGTCTAAGTACGTAACCTCCTAAGTAGGCTAAATCTAAATAGTTCAAAGCTTATTGTTAGGTTAACAACGTTCTTTAAGTAAACCTACAAAGTTTTGTAAAGGTAAAAAGTCTTTATAAGTGGTAGTCTACCGTATCTTTTCAAATTGCACAATATCTATTTCGCCATTTAACGCCCGGTCGAGCGCCTGTACCTCATAATGTGTGCCGCCGAGTGTGCCCCAGTGGCTAGGAATGACCGTCGAGGCTTTCACCGACCGCGCCAAATCGATCAGCCGCTCGGTTGACATCATGCCCTCACCCGCCGCCAATGGCAGGATCGCGACATCGGCCTGGATACGCGACAATTCCGGTACAAAGTCCGTCGCGCCCGCGTAGTAAATGTCATAGTACCCCACAGAAACAACAAATCCGATTTCCCCTTTGGAAACCGGATGATGATCGGTGTAGGTATATGCCGGGACCGCCGTAATCCGCGCCGCGCCAATATTATAGCTCTGCCAGGGGCGCAGCACGATCACGTCATCGCCAAGCACCTGCGCCGCATGTTCATTCGCCACCACCACCGTCTCCGGCCCACGCAGTTTTTCCACGTCGGCGGGCGAACAGTGATCATAGTGGTCAGAAGATAGGAGAATCGCATCCGCGTGGAATGCGGAGCGCGCCACACGCCAAGGGTTGATGTAGATGAGCGGTGGACCTTCAATCCTAAAGCTAGCATGACCCAGCCAATGGATGTGGTCGATCATCTGCACTCCCTAGTCAACA
>CBEVZO010000626.1:0-2992 GCA_965554365.1 uncultured Anaerolineae bacterium | reverse complement strand
GCTGTGCGAGTTCCTGCCGCAGACTCTCCGCCAACGCCGTATCACTGGTAATCAGCGCGATCCGCTGTTCCAACAACATGATGTGGCGCTGAATCACCTTGTCCACAAAGTCGAGCTGCGTGTAGAGCTTCTGCTTGGCGGGCGGCACACGCCCAAATATCGCGCGCAGATGCTCGCGTAACGCATTCATGTCGCCGGGGTCCTGCGCCGCGCCGGAAAACAGGTCCGTCACGCCTTTCTGCTTCTTGAGCGCCTCGCGCGCCGACACCATGAAGATATCCGGCTGCAAGTCGAGTTTTTCGCGCAATTGCTGCTGCACAAATGCCTGCACGTCTTTCCGTTCACCCCGGTTGAGCAAATCGCTCTGGTTGATCACTACCACGACTTTTTTGCCGTAGTTCTGCGCCAGTTCTAGATACAAGCGCTCGGTTTCGGCAAAGGCGCGTTTCGCCGAAAGCAGGAAAATCACCAGATCGCTGCGGCTCAGAAAGTCCTTAGCGATACGCTCATGCTTGCGGAACACCGATCCTGTACCGGGCGTATCCACAATCACCACGCCGGGGACACCCACATGCGGGTGCAACCATTCGCGCACAATGCCCGGTTCGCGCCACGCATAATCCTTCTGCTTTTTGGGGAACCAGCGCACTAACTCAATCGCGTCGGTGGTGGGCGTAATGCCCATCGGCAAAATCTCGTCGCCCAACAGCGCGTTGACAAACGTCGATTTTCCCGCGTTGAACTCGCCGACCACCACCACGAGGAAAAACATATCTTGCAGATCGGCGGCGTTTTGCTGCAACCGCTGTTTATCCTCAGCACTGCCGTCGCCATTTACCTGCGCCACCAATTCCGCTACCGCTTGCAGCAAGCGCACTTCACGCTCGCGTACCTCGGCAATGGGACCTTCTAAAATAATGTTGCTCATGAAGCTTCGCTATCCTCTGCCACATGCTCTGGGACCGTTTTGCGCGGGACCAGATCGGCTAAGCCCCCTTGAATCCGCACGAACGCCTGCTGCTGATCTTGCAGATCGCGCCGCAGTTCGTCCAGCAATTCCGACTGCGACGTGATCAACCGTGTGAAGGGTGCGGTCGCATCACGACGTAACTGCGTCCCATGCACGACCACCTGTTCCGCCGCCCGGCGCAGCTTTTCGAGATACTCGTCGCGGTGAACGCGAATGCGGCCTGCATACCGCCTGCGCCAGAACCATCCACGCAGCGGCACGAGCGCCAACCCCAGCAACACCACGCCAATCGCAAGCGCAAAGACCAACGCCACCGATCCTGCGTTCGCTGAGACGCTAAACACCGCGCCCGCCAGCGTCGCGATCACAATCACGATGGTGATAATCTCCCACAGCGCGAGAATGATCAGCGTGTTGCGCAGCGTTTGATCGAGCTTCTTCGTCTCGAAACGCTCCGCCTCATGCACAATATCCTCCAATGGGCGGCGCACGTCGCGCAGAAAACTCCGCTCGTAGCGCAACGGCGTCTGTATTTTGCCAATTAACTTACCCGATAAACGCGGCGGCAGCGCCTCAACCGACTGGCGCGTATAATCCACCAGATCGTCGATGTCCTGCAAATCACGCCCTTCCAGGCGCGGCCCTAACTTGTCTGCGGTCTGGGGAATGCGCCGCAGCGTCTCGATCACTTTGTGTTCGTCAAACGCAGTTCCGGCGCGCGTCCGTCCACTGAACCGGCGCACCAATCGTCCTAGCCCGATAATCTCACCCAGGCCGCCGAAGAACAAGCCAAAGCCGCGCGAAAATTGGAACATTTCGTTGATCGCATCGCTACCGCGCGCCGCCACTTCGTCCCAAATGTTCGAGACTTCTTGCAGCGACTCATCCACGGTGCGTTGCTGCTCGCGCCGTCCCTGATCAATCTGCGACTCGATATTCTCAAGCGTTTTGCGATGCTCATCCAGCGCAGTCTGCTGCTCCTGTGCCAATGTCAGCCCGGCGCGCGTCACGTTCTGGCAAATTTGCACGGGCGTTTCGAGCTTCTGTTGCAAGCGCGCGACGTTGCCCAGCGTCCGACGAATGTAGTCTTCAATATCCGCGAACCCGCTCTCATCCCACGCTATCTCATCACGCGGCGTTTCAAGCTGGGCCGCGAGCGCGCGTTTCGCGGAGACCAACCAGATTTGAGGCTCCACGCCCAGATGCATCCGGCATTGTTCCAGCACAAACTCGCGCACCTGCTGCTGTTCGGTTTCTTCCAGCAGGTCCACCTGATTGACCACCACCATCACGCGTTTGCCGTATACCTTGAGTTCTTGCAAGTATTCAAGGTTGGCGGCGGTGAGTACCTGCGTCGCGATCATCACGAGCAGCACCACATCCGCGCGGTGCAAGAAGCGCCGTGTCACTTCGTCATGCATGCGAAACACGGACTCCAACCCCGGTGTATCGACCAGGCTCAAGTTTTCGAGCAACGGGCTGGGATGGAACACCGTCTCGATGTCCCCCGACCGCGTGCGTTGAAGGTCCGCGCCGCGCCGCAGAATCACGATATGGTCGGTCGTCGGGATCGGCCCGACATCCAGCACTTCCTCGCCCAACAGCGCATTGATAATGCTGGATTTGCCCGACCCAAACGGACCCACCATCACCATCAGAAACGGGTGATTGGCGTGAAACAGCGCATCCCGCGCCTGCTCCATTTCGCTCTCCGGCAGTCCATCCACGCGACCCAACACATCCAGCAGCGCGGTGACTTGCTCATACTCCTGCCGCCGAATCGCTTCATATTGCGTTAGCAGCTTACCTGAAATTGCATCAACTTCCACGATGAGTTACCCGCCGTTTCAAGGACCGCTACCGCAGCCCCGGCATATAGTCTCGCAAGATCGATCCTCCGATGAATTCCCGTAGTAGTGAATTGTCCGGCACATGTTTGGAGTCCATTGGTTGCAGCCAACTCAAGATCGCCAACAGCCGCTTGGCCTCGTTGTAGTAAGGATTGCCCGGCTCAATTTGCAG
>CBEVZO010000625.1:0-2994 GCA_965554365.1 uncultured Anaerolineae bacterium | reverse complement strand
CATGCAGCGTGATCTGGCGCTGACTGGCGCAGCGATCAATGCCGGGATGTCGCCCGCCGCCGCACTTGACACGTTACTCAATGGGGCACCGGCGCTGCACTCCGTCACCATGATCGATCCTGATGGAAGCAGCAGTCTGGCCGCGCCACAGGTGGAAGATATCTCGCGCGATTGGCGCGGACATGCCGCGTTCGAGGCGATTACAGCGGGCGATGTATACGCGGGGCCGTCCGCAAACGACACGACGCAGTGGGTGATTGCTGTGCCGGGGCCGGAACCCGGCGGCGCACTCGTTGCGTTGGTCGATGTGGCGTTGTTGTGGCAGGCGGCGGTTGATCCGGCGATTGGCGACGAGGGCTACGCGTACCTTGTAGCGGACAACGGGGCGTTGCTTGCGCTCGCCATTGGCATCACGCCAGAGGATGACGCGGAACCGGCCAGTTTTGCTGTGTTCGAAGACTCGCGCAATGGCAAGATCGCGTCCCGCATATACTGGGGACTGAGCGGCGCTAGCGTGGTAGGCCGCGCGCATCGGTATCCTGACGCGGGCTACACCGTGATCACCGAAACGCCGTTGAGCGAATTTTACCCGGTCGTCGTGCGCATGATCGGGCTGTGGGGCCTGGGCTTGCTGCTGACTGTGGGCGTCGGCGAATGGTTGATCCGGCGGATTCTGCGCACCGTCGTCGGGCCGCTGGAAGGATTGGGTAGTGCGGCGCGTGCGGTGGGTGCGGGTGATTATGGCTACCGTGTGCGAATGCCGGAGCAGACGGATCGCGAATTGGCGGAGGTCGGGCTGGCGTTTAACGACATGATCAAGCGTCTCGCCGATACGCAGCGCCAACTGGACGCGTACACCAACGAGATGCAAGAGATCGTGGACCTGCGCGCGCGTGAACTCTCGCGCAAATCTACGCTGATGGAAGCCGCCGCCGAGGTTTCGCACACCGTCGCCAAGATTCACGAGCCGCGTGTGCTGGTTGCGCGCGTGGTCGAACTCATCCAAGCACACTTTGGGGTCTATCACGCCGAGATTCTACTGATCGAGCCGGGCAACGGGCGCTTGGTTCCCGGTGACGGTCTGTCGCGTCCCGGTATGCCCGAAGTGTCGCTGCACGACGCGACGACCAGCGTGATCGCGTGGGTGGCGAACAGTGGCAACACGCTCTACGTGCCGGATGTCAAACAGGAAACGCGCTACCGTCGCGCCGACAGTTTGCCTGCGAGCCGCTGCGAACTGGCGATTCCGTTGGTGTTCGAGGATACGGTGTTGGGCGTGATGAATCTGGAAGCCGATCACCGCGATGCGTTCCCGAAAGACCAGATCGACGTATTGGAAGCGCTCGCAGGTGAGATCGCGCTCTCGATTCACAATGCGCGGTCGTTCCGCGCGATGGAACAGGCCAACAACGATCTGGCGCAGGCCACCATGCAGGCGAATCAAGCGAACACGCTCAAATCGCGCTTCTTGTTCAGTGCCTCGCAGAAGCTTCGTCCGCCGCTGGATGCTATTGTCAGCGTCACCGAAATGATGCTGAGCGGTGTCTCCGGTGAGATTCCAGGGGACGTGCTGGATCAACAACGGCAGATTCTCAATCACGGGCGTGTGATGCAGGCGTTGGTCGAGGATATGCTCGATCTCTCAGCGATTGAGGCGGGGCACATGCAACTGGCGTTGCAATGGGTGACACTGCCGCCGCTGTTGGAGGAAGTCACGAACGCGGCCCGCGCGCTGCACATGGCGGCTTACGCGCAGCACTCGCTCGAAGTGCATCTGGACCTGATGCACCTCACCGAGGCACTGCCCCCCGTGTGGGCGGACGTGGACCGGCTGCGTTACATCCTGATTAACTTGATGAGCAACGCAGTGAAGTACACGGAGAAGGGCGAGGTCGTGCTGAGCGCCTCCGCGACGGACGCCGATGTGTTGATCACCGTGCGCGACACCGGTCCCGGCATTGGCGACGACGAGATGCGCTATCTGTTCGAGCCATTCCAGCAGCAGTCTGCGCCGGTTGTCACGGATCAAGGCACAGGCTTGGGGCTGCCGGTGGCGCGGTTGTTGGCGATGCGTCACGGCGGCGATCTGACGGTCGAGACGCGGATGCGCGAGGGCACTACGTTCACGCTGCGTCTACCTTGTCACCCGGACGGCGCACCGCCCCCGCCTTGATTCTGTACTGGATTGTCATTGGCTTGTTGTGTTACGCAAAACAGTCTCTTCCCTAAATCCAATACGGTTTTGTTAAGGAGGCTGGCTGTTGTTTACCTCACCCTCTCGGCCTCCCTCTCCATCACATGGAGAGGAGCTACCCATGCCGCTGCCAGCGGCACCACAAAGAGATGAAAATGTGCGGTGATGTGGATCGCCCGGCCCTGCAAGAACCGGGCTACACTTCGGAAGGACCGTAAACGGCCCTCGTTCGCTGCAAGCGAGGGCGCTTGAGCGTTCTTTGATTGTCTGTAGCTGAGGGTTTCAATCCTCAGGGATTTGCACGACCACAAATGTCTATTTTCGAAGGAGGAGACCTTGCCCGTGTGACTGACTCCCCCGCGTCTATCCCTCGCTGACGCCCGTTGCGGGGGGCGGACCATCGCGCGAGAGAACCTCCAGCGTGAGTTCATAACTGCCAATCGAGAAACCATCTGCCTCCAAAAAGCGCGTCGCCACGATGAGATATGTGCCGTCCTCTGGCAGTGTGACAGTCAACAGGGAATCGGTGATAATGCCGCGCTCGATGTCGTCATTCTCGCCCAGATGCGCCCCATCCGCCGTCATCAGTACCACATAACAATCCAAATGACCGCCGACCGCCACCATCGACACCGTCACCTCGTCGCCCGCCAAGCCGTCGAAACGGTACGCGATTTGTGTTGTGTCGTCGTTGATGGTCCCCGTGACGGCAGCCCCGCTACTGATCGGCGTTGCCGTAGCCACGCTGACCGGTTCCAAGAGCGCGGTGGCTTCCACGCCCATGTAATCCGCCGCGTTGA
>CBEVZO010000624.1:0-2994 GCA_965554365.1 uncultured Anaerolineae bacterium | reverse complement strand
AATGAGATGCAAAATTGACGCAATTACTTGATTTTATTCAGGTGACACCTTGATTTTTGCGTGCCGAATCATAGGGTAATACGCCGGATTCTGCGAAAAGTTGCAAAACGATCAGGAATCGGGTGCGGAGGGCAGGCGCGACGTGATGCGCTCCCAGGTGCGGCAGAACGCACATGACCCCTCGAGTGTGGTGGGCTGCGCGCAGGTAGGGCAGGTCAACAGGACGAGGTCTTCGCGCACGCTCTGGAACAGGTTATGCTGTTTTTTGGCGTGCAAGAAGCGCAGATAAAACTGCATTTTGATGCCGGGACTTTCCGCTTCAAGCTGGTTGAGCAGGTCTTTATAACGCAGGGTACTGGCGTCTTTGGAGAATGGGCACTCGTCATACACGTAGTTGATGCCACGCACGATACAGTAGGCGGCCATTTCACGCTCATAGAAGCGGTACAGCGGCTTAACTTTGCGTGCCAAACCGGGGTGCGACGGCGGCATGACTGGTCCCTGTCGCGCAAGGTAATCGACGGCCCATTGCAGCGTGTTACCAAGCAGCACGGCGACTTCGTCATCGAGATTGTGCCCGGTTGCCAGTGCGTCGTAGTCTTCATCGCGCGCGACACGGTTCATGATGTGGCGCTTGGTCAGACCGCAGAGCGAACACGGCTTCTCGCGCCCGCGATTGGTCATGCGTGCCGCTACTGGAATCGGTGCGCCGTAGGTTTGCGCTACGTCCACTGTGTGCAGCGTCAGACCGCCGCCGCGCGCGGTGATGAAGTCCTGTATCGCGGTGTGGGATTGGTCGCTGTAGCCGAATCCGCCGTCGATGCCCAGTCCGATGTACAGCCCGTCCGCCTGATAACCTAGATCGAGCAGCACATCCCACAGGGCGAGACTGTCCTTGCCCCCGCTGACCGCGACCAGTATGCGTTCGTCACGCGAAAACATGCGCTGTTTTTCGATGACGTGCTGCGTGCGCTTGTGGACCCACGCGACGAAGTGTGTGTCGCAGAGCGCCAGTTTATGCTGCCGCATGTTGATCACGGCTTTGGCGCGGCAGTGGCGGCACAATACCGGCCCGTGAGGGCGACCTTTGGGCATTGAGCTAGCCTCCCGACACGGTGGCGACGAGCTTGATGCGGTCGCCCGGTTCGACGAGCACTTCATCGGTGATCAGCTTGCCGCCGCGTGTGGCGAGTACGGTTTCCGGGTTGAGTCCGCACGCTTTGATCGCCATGCGTACCGTGCTGCCGGGACGGGCAGGGAATTCCTCGCGGCGGAAGATCAGTGTCGCCTGGGGTGGGGTGCTGGGAGCGGTGTGTTCGGTCATGGCGTGTCCTTTTGGGGTGTGCTGTTCTCTTGCGCGCGATTATAGCAGAATAGGCGGTTATTATGTGCGCGTCCGTTGCACCCGCGCCGCACGCTCAAGCGATCCAGGTGGTCCGCAGTGTCGTTCATGGGATGCGCGACCCGTTTTTAGGTCGCGTCGTCCCGGAACGGAGCGGAGGACCGCCTGGGTCGCGCGCAAAACACACCCTCTGACGTGGCGCGCCGGTTCTGACGCGCTTCCTATGGGCTGAACACGCCGAGGATCGCTATAATCTGCGTTGGTTCACCGTGACGCGCGATGGTGCATGTCTCCCCAGGTTTATTATGCAACGTCGTGCCCGGTGCAGCCATCTAATTATCAGTAAGACCCAACCAACTGCCTTTATGAAGGAGCGCGATAACGTGAAACCTCCAATTCGAGTCGGCGTGACCGGCGGCGCGGGACAAATTGGCTACAGTCTGCTATACCGCCTCGCCAACGGCGAAACCTTTGGCCCCGATCAGCCGGTGATCCTGCAAGTGCTTGAAATTCCCCAGGCTATCGACGCACTGCAAGGTGTGGTGATGGAACTGGATGACTGCGCGTTTCCGCTGCTGCACGACATCGTGGCAACGGATGATCCCAACGAGGCGTTTAACGGCGCGAACTGGGCGATCCTGGTGGGCGGCAAACCACGCGGGAAGGGCATGGAGCGCGCCGACGTGATCAAGGACAACGCGCCGATCTTCACGACACAGGGCAAGGCGATCAACGATCATGCGGCGGATGATGTGCGCGTGCTGGTAGTGGCGAATCCGTGCAACACCAATGCGTTGATCGCGATGCACAGCGCGCCGGACGTGCCGCGTGAGCGCTTCATGGCGATGACGCGCCTGGACCAGAACCGTGCCGCCACACAGATCGCCAAGCAAGCGGGCGTGCCTGTCAGTAAGGTGACGAAGCTCGGCATCTGGGGCAACCACAGCCCGACGATGTTCCCTGATTTTGAGCATACGCTGATCGATGGCGCTCCGCTCCCGGACGTGATCACGGATCGCGCGTGGTTGGAGGGCAAATTCCTACAGACGATTCAACAGCGCGGCAAGGCGATCATCAACGCGCGCGGTAAGAGCAGCGCCGCCAGCGCCGCCAATGCAGTGATCAACCATGTGCAGAGCCTCGTCACGCCGACCCCGGCGGGCGATTGGTTCAGTGGGGCGCTGTTCTCGAACGGCAACTCCTACGGCGTGCCGGAAGGCCTCATTTTCTCGTTCCCGCTGCGGTCGCCGGGCGATAGCACGGTTGAGGTAGTCGAAGGGTTGAAGTTGTCGAAATATGCTAAAGAAAAGATAAAAATCTCCGCTGAAGAGTTGCTGGCTGAGCGAGAGGCGGTCGCCGACCTCTTGAAGTAGCCTCCACTTTCTGCTATACTGACGGTCCTAAACATTGCGGCGTGAGCATCCTTGACAGAAGGTTCACGCCGCAATGCTTGCACAGTGATTTTGCATCGCGCGGGTGTGAATTGTACGTTTTTTACGCCCTGGTATAATTGACCATAGCGATGGCAAGGAGTGAGGCTGCTTCTTATGGGGCACTCAATGATTCCGCCAGCGAGAAAAAACAGCGCGCCGCCGGATGATACCGAAACGAAAGAAGCACAGGATGTCGCACAAGTTAAAGATGATCTTGAT
>CBEVZO010000623.1:0-2996 GCA_965554365.1 uncultured Anaerolineae bacterium | reverse complement strand
CGCCGAAGAAGTACGGATGGCGCTGGATGTCAACACGACGGTGCAGAATACGCTCATGCTGGTCAAGAGCCATATTCAGCAGGGGCGCGTGGCGCTGGATGTAGACCTGACGGACGCGCTCCCCCCGATTCACGGGATGCAAGGGCAGCTAGAAGATGTGTGGCTCAACTTGTTGTTGAACGCGCGCGATGCAGTGGTGGAGCGCCCCAGGCCGCAGATTGGCATTCGCACAGGATTGAGTGATGATGGGACACAGGTCGAAGTGATGGTATGGGATAACGGCACAGGCATCCCGCTGAGCCAACAGGCGCAGGTCTTCGAGCCGTTCTTCACCACCAAACCACCCGGCGAAGGGACCGGGTTGGGGCTGCACATTTGCAAGCAGATCGTTGTGAAATGCAACGGTAGCATCAAATTACAGAGTACCTATAATCAGGGTACACGGTTCATTATTCATTTGCCGGTTTACACGAAACGAGAGTTAGACTCATGACCCTACCTTATATTCTGGCGGTTGACGACGATCCCGATGTGTTGGGTACGGTGGCGCGTGCGCTGCGGCGTGAAGGGTATGAGGTTGGGCGTGCTAATTCCGGTCTAGAGGCGCTCAAGATGCTTGGTGAGCGTTATCCTGATCTGGTGATTCTTGACATCATCATGCCCGGCTTGGATGGGCTGGATGTTTGCCGCAAGATTCGCGCCGATCACCAGTACGATAACCTGGCGATTCTATTTTTGACGGCGAAGGGACAAACGGAAGATGTAGTCGCCGGGCTGGATGCCGGGGGCGATGATTATGTCACCAAGCCGTTTGAACTGGCGGAATTGACGGCGCGTGTGCGGGCGTTGGTCCGGCGGGGACAGCGCAACACAGTCATGGAAAGTCCGGTGATCATCATCGGGGGCCTGCGGTTAGATTCCAACACACATCAGGTCACCATCAACGATCAGGATATGGTACAACTCACTGCCACCGAGCACCGGCTGCTGCGGTATTTGATGGAGCATCCCAATCAAGCCCTGTCGCCGCAGCATTTGCTTGAAGCGGTGTGGGATTATCCCGCGGAGACTGGCGATCCTGATCTGGTGCGGGCGCATGTCCGTAATCTGCGCGCCAAGCTCGAAACGGGTGACGACACAGCGTCGTTTATCCGCACGATTCACGGGGTGGGTTATATGATCAGTGCTTGAACGTCCCTGGGCGCAGCATACGCCCACAGCTTTTTCACAGATCTTTCACGGCAGTCACATCACAAGCGCGTGTTTCTCGCTTATACTTAAGCCAGAACATTATCGTCAACAGCAGTGAGTTGAAACCATGTCCACACGCGCGACAAAATTAATCCTCTTCGCAGATAGCGAGCCTGAACTCCGCCAGATGGTCAGCCGCACGTTGTACCAGCATGGCTACAATGTGTTGGAAACGGATAGCGCCCGGAATGTGCTGCAATTGGCACGCCAACACCGGCCCGATGTGATTGTGTTGGAGATTAATTTTCCCGACATGAGCGGGTTTGAGATTTGCACACGGCTGCGGGCGATGCCGTTTGTCAACCACACACCGTTGATGTTCCTCAGTACCCAACACAGCGCCGATTATGTCGCACGCGCATTAGATTGTGGGGCGGACGATTTCTTGCGCAAGCCGTTCGCCATGTCCGAACTCAGCGCACGGGTACGCGCCATGCTGCGGCGGTCCGCGCACAAGCGATTTTATACCCCCGCGACATTGTATCTTGATCCGCAGAATCATAGTGTGGCGATTGATGCGCGACGTGTGTTTTTGACCCCTACCGAGTTTGGCCTGTTGCAACACCTGTGTGTGAAGCAAGCGGAACATCATACGGCGCACACGCTGTTAGAGGAACTATGGCAGTATCCTCCCGGCGGCGGCGATACCGCGCTGGTGCGCAATCATATTCGTAATTTGCGACGTAAGATCGAGGAAAACCCGAATAATCCGCGCATTATCGTGTCGCTGCACGGACGCGGCTATACGATCAACGCGCGTGTAATGAGCGCGAGTCCAATCGCGATTTAATCTGCTGCAACATCAGCTGTAGTAATGGTAGATCACGCAAGCCCTGTTCAGAGACGAGCAGGGCTTGTGGTATTCAGGACGGGATATTAGGATGCGTGGTGTGTTAGTGACCGGCTTCCATTTCCGCGAGCAAGGCTTCGGTGCGTGTGAGTTTTTCCCCAACTGCCGCCATAGTTTCATTCATTGACTCTTCCAGATACGGGAACGCCAACCAGACGTTCATCAGCCCGAACAATGCGCCGGTCAGCGCGCGGTAGGCGGGTAGCGTTTCACGGATGGGCCAGAACTCAAATGGCGGATAGCCAAACATTTGACTGAAACCGTCGAGTCCTAATGGTATCAAGCCGAGTACGAGGTAGAGCCACAGGGGAGCCGGTCGCAGCCAACGTCGCACCCGCGCAAACAGCAGCCCCATCAGGAACATGGTGGCATAGATCGCCACATCGCGCTCGCATAGGGCGGTTTTGTAGCCCATTTCCTCGTTGCCTCGAAATTTGCGCGCCCTGATCTGTAAATCGGGATTCCATGTGTGCAGGTCTACATTCTCAAAGTAGGGATCGCGCGCGGCATACTCCTCGAATGTGCCCATCGACGTGCCCGACACCTCGCGCGGGTAGGCGACCTGATCGCCGAAAAAGAACCACGACCGAAACGAGAACTGGTGGCACATTGGCCCGTAGATGGTGTGAATCGCATTCGCTGGACCTTCAAGGCCCGCCTGCATCAGAAACGGCGGCAGGACGGATAGCCCGGTATACAGAAACAGGAAGCCCAGCACCACCTTGAGCCAGTTGCGGGAAAGGCGCAGCACCCAGCGGTTCGACCGGATGACTTTACGGAGCTGCTGCGCGTCGTACGTGTGTGTGTGCATAGTGTACCTTGCTGCGATGTTGTGTTAGTTGCTCAGTACGGCTTCTAGCTCATCGATCAAATCCGCCCCGGAAAGCGAACCGTA
>CBEVZO010000622.1:0-3007 GCA_965554365.1 uncultured Anaerolineae bacterium | reverse complement strand
CATGACACACAAAACTACGACGCGCGGCGGATCGTCGCTGCCGCTTCGCCCCGCTGCGGGGAGAATGACGCGATCACATTGGGCGCGGCTTCAACTAGCCCTGATTCTTGCACACTTTGCCGTTCGCCGTTACTTGTCACCTCATCGAGTTTCATCAACAACAGTTCTTCCAGATCATAGTTGTTGACGACACCATCACGTACATCGGTGGCGACACCTATATACACACGCTCTAACTCGATCCCATCTACACTGATATCCACTGCAAAGGTGTAGCGCCCTGGTTCCACTTCTTCCAACGAATTCACGTCCACCGTCACGCCGGAGGGCAACGGCACATCATCGAAAATCGCCGCCAGCGTAGCAGGCGGATCGTTGCGCAAGCCTTCGGTTGCCAACACCGCCGCCTGGTATAACGCGAGCTTAACCTGTCCCTCTGGATAAGTCAAAAACGAACGTGGAATGATGCTGTTTAACACCGCGCCCGCACCAAAACCACTCACGATATCCAGGCTTTGGCCCGCCATCTTGGTATCATACTCAGCGTCATTCAGCGCCACTGCCCGCGTCTCGTCGCACAGACTGGTGGGCGACAGTGCCACCGTAGGATATCCATCCACCTCTAACGTTTGCTCCATCCACACCGTGTGCCCCGCCCCGATCATCACCATCATGCGCTCACCAGGATGATCGGCCAGCCACGCTTCGATCTGCTCGACCATCGCGACATCGCGGTTATGCGCGCGCTGGGTAAAATCACGCTCAATCTCAAGCTGCTCTAGCAGTGCATCGAGATCAGGCCGCAGCGTTTGATCAGTACCCTCCGGGAACAGCATCTCAAGTGCGGCTTCCGTATCAGCGCGCAGCGCCGTCACGATATCGAGGGTTTGAACATCATATGCGAGCCACTCGTCCAGGCCCACAGTCATACATGCGTCTGGATCATCCGCAATGAGTGTCGCCCACTGGCGAATATCGGGATGCGGATTCTCGTCGTACACGATCATGAAATAGGCATCTTCCCACGCTGCATATTCCGGGGACTCTGGATCGCCGGGTGCAATGGAGAGCTGATTTAACAAGCGTTGCAAAGCAATATTATCTTTGACAATCTGTCCCATCGCGGTGTAGTACATAAACTCTTCGGCAGCCTGTGCATCCGTAGGTGCAACGGATCGCTCATATTCCTCTTGGTCATCAACCCGATGTGCGCAACCGTGAGGGTGTAGGGGGCGCGATGCGTCACAATAACCAGTTCGCCCTGGTTGATCTCCCCTTCAGCCAGCAGTTCCACCGCCGTGTTGTGATTCACATGCACAGACGGCATCCCATCCAGCCAGGACAATTCAATATGCTCCTCCGGGAACAGCCCTTCTAACCCTAACATTTCGACCCCACACTCGCGTGCCAGACGGTGCAGCATCACCGCGCTTTCAATGCGCCCACTCACTAACCCGTGATGATCCTGCATGAGAAACACACGCGGTTCCTGATCCGTCCCGGCGAGCAGATGATACCGGCCCACGTCCGCCACAATCATCTCCAAATCACACGCCGGTTGTGCGGCAGGAGTCCCCTCTACGAATTTCGGCTGCGCGATTGTGAGTAAACTGATCAACAGCACCACACAAACTACCAACTTTCGTCCCTTTGACATGGCTATGCCCCTTTCAACTTGCCGCATGATAAAATTAGCATGTGCGCGTGACCAATAGCCGCCATAATAGCAGCACGCACATACGAAAAGTGTAAAGCCAAAATACCAGCCGTGTCTACCTAATCAGTGGGAGGTATGGGATTACGCAGGGCATATTCAAGCAGATGGGTGGTATAAACGGGGAAACTACTGCGCCACCAGTCACGCAGCGTGTGTAGTTTCTGTTGCGTGGTGTCGTCTTCCAGGCACGCGAGCGCATGCACATAATACTGCGCACGATGGGCGTCTTCAGGCTGCTGCGCCATGCACTGCCGCACACGCCAACCAAAAAAGTCCACTGCCCAGGGATGCCGCGTGTCATACAGCTTGCGGATCACCATACGCTCAGCACGCGGATGTTCGTGCGCGATGAACAAGTTGACCATTTTCTCGGCCCAGACATCCCAAAGCCGTTCGGACAGCGTCTCCAAATCAGGCTGTGCGCTGTTCAGCACCAACGGCCCCCTCACAAAGCGCCGCATACATCGCAGCACAGGATGCGCGGTGTAGGGCACAGCAAGATCCCACAGCTCAAGCCAGTGTAATCCGCTCGCCACAGTATAGAGTGCCGCTGACGTCCCCGTGAGCGTCGTCTCATCCACCGCACGGCAAACGACGGGCACGATCACCGGTGGGGGTGTGCGTGCGCGCGCAAGCTCGATTTCGTGCTGGACAAATTTAGAGGCCATCGCATCCGGCGAGACAAGCAACAACACCACACCGGT
Source organism: uncultured Anaerolineae bacterium (assembly GCA_965554365.1). Taxonomy (GTDB): domain Bacteria; phylum Chloroflexota; class Anaerolineae; order Aggregatilineales; family Aggregatilineaceae; genus CAYRNY01. Next base: position 586 of record CBEVZO010000622.1, on the reverse strand, counting down.
CGACTTTAACCCCGCGCGGATTATATCCAGAAAGGGCGTGCCAAGCGGGATACTACGCTGATCGAACCACACATTCAGCAGTGATTGCGTGCTGGCTGGATCAGGATAGGCTCCGACAGTCGCTAACCAACGGTCGAGCGCCTCCACAAACGCCAGATCGCGGCGCGAATAACTGATGAAGCTATTGAGTTGCAAATCTGCTGTGCTGAACATAAAACCGCCCTGCTCATCGGTTCACCGATTCACGATCACCGTTGTCATATCCGGCGCGAGGAACGGCAGCCACACCGTGAAAATCGTGCCCTCGCCAACCTTGCTCGCCACCTGGATCGACCCGCCGTGCCCCTCGACGATCTGCTTGGTAATTGCCAGCCCCAGCCCCATCCCGGAGCGTAGATTGCTCTCGCGGCTCTTGTCCACCTGGTAAAAACGCTCGAAGATGCGCGGTAAGTCCTCGGCAGGAATGCCCACCCCCGTATCCTGCACCATAATCGCGACCCCGCCAGTACTCGCGGCTGCGCTAAGCGAAATCTGCCCGTCCTCCGGCGTGTGCTTGATCGCGTTGTCGCTCAGGTTGGTGAACACC
>CBEVZO010000621.1:0-3012 GCA_965554365.1 uncultured Anaerolineae bacterium | reverse complement strand
GTCGCCACTGCCGTTTGGGTCACGGTGGGCGGTTCCGCTGTAATGTTGACAGCAATATCGTCATCGTCGCCGTCACGATCAAATTCCACGACAAACAATACTGCCGCGACACCCGACGTGATCAACAGCAGCACAATCAAGATCAGGTCGAGGCGATAGACCAAGCGCCGGCGTAACTCGGTATTCACGACACTGTCTCGACTTTCTCACGCTGCGACGCGAGATGCTTGGCCTGCTCAATCCAGCCTTCAGCGTCAATGCTGCGCGTGCGCCATTTCGGTTCGTTCATCAAAACATGCACTTCTTCGGGTGTCAGCGCGGCTAATTGCTTGTAGGTCTGAATCCCTGCTTCATACAACCGCCCTGCATATACCGGGCCAATCCCTTTGATGTCCGTCAAGCGCGGCACGCCAACCGCACGTTTAGCACGCGCCCTGATAGTTTCGAGCAGGGGGAACAGGCTGGCGATCTGCGTTTGAAGTGTTTGCAGCAGACCGGACTGCTCACGGCGCTCGGTGGCGGCATCCAGCAGCATCGTCGTGTGTTCACCGACCTTCGTATCCAGTGTCTGCATTGCCTGCGCGCGTGCAGCCATCTCGCGATCCAGTCCCGCGAGGATACGGGCATGTTCAGCCAACGAAGCATCACGCTCCGCACTGGCACGGCTCCATTCCTCTAACCGGCCACTCATCGCGAGCAATTGATCCGCTTGCGCCTGAATCAAACCCATGACCGGCGGCGCTGCACTGCGTGAAGTCCCATCCAATTGTGCGGCAAGCTGTAATTCCAGACGCTCCAGGCGTGTGCCCTGCTGTTCAATGCGCGCATCCACACCCGCGATCTGATCCGCCTGCTCGCGCAGCAGCCCAGTGAGTGTTTGTACCGTGTCCGTCTGCGAACTCAGCACATCCTGCAAACCATCCAACGCGGAACCCATTGGCTCACGCGCGGCGGCGGCGGCGGTCAACTGCGCGGTGTGATGATCCAGCGCCACGTTAAGCTGCTCAACTAATGTGCGCTGCGTGGTCAACTCGCTTTGCAGGCGCTCATCCAGCATCCCGACTGCCGCCATCGACACTGGCTCCAACAGGCGCGGGCGCACGCTGAACACATAAAACACCGCCGTGACGAGTACCATCACAAACGCACCGAGCGAAAGAATTGCCAGTGCTAATACCGGGTCCATAGCCACGCTGCTCCCCGAACTGTGAATTCCATACAACCCCATTATAGTGCGAGTCGGGCCTCCTGAGAAATCCAGTTAGGAAGCGGTGGGCAGACATGGTAGAATGCGCGCTCGCACAGTCACACACAAATACACACAAACACCCAGTCAGGAGCAAGATACCTCATGCACATTCTCGTATCCAACGACGACGGCGTGCGCGCCCCCGGCATCCGCGCGCTGGCAGAGGCGATGCTGCCCTTCGGCACAGTGACCGTCGTCGCGCCTACAGAAAACCGCAGCGCCATCGGTCACCGTAAGACAATGCACAAACCGCTGCGTGTTGATCCTGTGCCCTTCCCGGTAGAGGGGGTCGCCGCCTATGCCGTTTCCGATTCACCATCAGATGCGGTATCGGTGGCGCTGTTGGGCCTCGTACCGGAAGTCGATCTGGTGGTGTCGGGCATCAACCGGGGGCCCAACCTGGGGCAAGACCTCACCTATAGCGGCACGGTGTCAGCAGCATTTGAAGCGGTGATCGGGCGCAAACCGGCGCTCGCGTTCTCGCTCGAGGATCGTTCCGAGGACGCCGACTACCGCGCTGCTGCTGCCATTGCGCGGCAAGTCGTCGCGCGGGGTCTGTACCGCAATCTGCCCCCGCTGACACTGCTCAATGTCAACATTCCCGCCCTACCGCTAGACCAGATCAAGGGCTTCCGCGTGGTGCGGCAAGGACTGCGCACATATAACGACGAACTGATCACGCGCGTCGATCCATATGGACGACCCTACTACTGGCTCGGTGGCACAGCGCCGACCGGCGACACTACCGAAGAAGGCACAGACCTCTGGGCGATCCATCACGGTTATGTCGCGCTGACACCGATTCACATGGACATGACGAATTACGATATGCTCGATCAACTGGCCGGCTGGAACGGCGACACAGGGCTTGTGGACGCAAACGAGGCATAACACACAATCCATCAATCGTATTTGTTTAACACCGCCCAGACCGGGTACAATCAGCGTATCTGTTCGCAACTGAGGAGCAAACGATCGCTTATGAAACGCGCACTCGTATTCATTGTGACGCTCAGTATCATGGCAGTGGTTCTGGTCGCGTGCAGCACAGTGGAACAGGCCATGCTCGACGCTGCTGCGGGGTCCGGTGGCGCAGCCGGGCCATCAGTCACGCAAGCGCCGACCGCTGTCGCCAACGTTGAGCCGGTCGGCACGCCGGAGTTCAGCGGATTGGTCTCGCCTACACCGCTGCCTACGATGGGCGGGCCGTTGGGCACGCTCACCGCGATCTCAGATTTAGTCGCATCGCCCACCCAAAACAGAGAACCCTATATCATTGTCAATCGTGGAAACCCGCACTTCATCGAGTTCCACGCCTGGTGGTGAAGTTCGTGCAATCAAATGCGTCCGTCCGTGCGGCGGCTTGAAGAAACGTACAACGACCGGGTGGATTTCCACATCCTCAACACCGACCACTACTCAACCACACCTCTGGCGTACCAATACCAGGTGATCGGCATCCCCATGATCGCGCTGTTGGATGCTGCTGGTGAAATATACGAAACCTATCTGGGTTATATGGAGGAAGACGCGTTGATCGCGGCAGTGGATGCACTGTTGGCGGATCACGCTGCGCGCGGCGGTTAAACCTGTCTATAGTCCGTCTGCGCTATCCCTGAGAGACCATTTGAGAAGTCTCATTTTGAGCTTGATTTAGCTTAACCTCACCCCTAAATCCCCTCTCCATGCACGGCGAGGGGACTTGTCCACGGAATGTGTCAAGGGACTGCAACAACTCAGCTAAAAAGATTAAGGAAGATTTG
>CBEVZO010000620.1:0-3015 GCA_965554365.1 uncultured Anaerolineae bacterium | reverse complement strand
GCCGTCACCGCCACGTTTCTAATCGTCACCGGGCAGCTTGTCGCCAGCGTCATCATTGACCACTACGGCTTGTTCGATGTCGCCATGCGCCGCCTTGATCCGGGGCGGCTGGGCGGCGTGGCGCTGATGTTCTGCGCCGTGTGGCTGATCGTGCGCTGATCCGCCGCTTCCCATCCCCCCGCAAATGAGGGTACAACATTCCCGATCAGGTTTGGTATACTGGTCGGGAATGCTATTTTCGGTTGTGTGAGCAGGGCGTAGCACAATGCGCCCTTACAAAACCCATTACTTTATTTGAACCGGACCCGCCTATGACGCCCCAATGCAACGATGTACATGTTTTTATCAGCTATAGCCGCACCAACAAGCAGTTCGCGCGCCGCCTCGCCCGTGATATTGGACGCTTCGGCGCGGACGTATGGATCGACACCGACGATATCGAGCCGGGCGAAGCCTGGACCGACGAAATCCAGCGCGGTCTGGAGCAAAGCACGGTGATGGTGCTGGTCCTCTCGCCCGACGCGATGGCGTCAAAGTACGTCACGGCGGAGTGGCTGTATTTTGTCGAGAACGACAAGCCGGTCATCCCTGTGCTGCACCAGGCGACCGTGATCAACTTCCAACTGCGTCCGATCCAGTACGTTGATTTTCAAACGCTCGATTACACTGCCGCGTTCCAACAGTTACGCAAACGTCTGCTCGGCGACGATGACGCTGAGGGCAAACGTCCACCCCCACCCATCGCTCCCGGCAACGTGCGCAAGCTCTACACCCGTAAATCGCTCAAAAGCCACAAGGACAGCGTGCGCAGCGTCACGTTCAGCCCGGATAGTAAACTGCTGGCCTCGGCGTCGGATGATCGTACTGTGCGCTTGTGGCATACTACCGGGCGCAAGAGCAGTCGCATCAAGGGCATCGGACACGAGAAAGCGGTGAACACCGTCGCGTTCAGCCCCAACGGGACGCTGTTTGCGTCCGGGTCAGATGATCGCACCGTGCGCGTGTGGAACGTCGAGAAGAATATCTGCATCACCGCGCTGGTTGGACATACCGGGCCGATCACGGGATTGGCGTACAGTCCAGCGGCGGCGCTGCTGGCGTCGTGCGGCGAAGACCACACGATCCGCCTGTGGAACGTCCGCGACCAGACTCCGGCGGGTACGCTCGGCGCGCACGACGGGGCCACCGGCGTGGCGTTCAGCCCGGATGGGGCAACGCTTGCGTCGGGCGGCATGGATCGGTGTGTGCGGCTTTGGGCGATGGAAGACGAGGCTGAACGTCGCGAGGTGGCCGTGATCGAAACCTCCGACAGCGTGTATTGCCTTGCCTTTAGTCCCGACGGCACGCACATCGCGGTGGGCCTGTTCAGTGCGGGGCTGGCGATGATCAACATTGAGCAAGCAGCCGTTGTTGAAACAGTCTACTACGCCGACTTCAACGCCAATTGTGTGCGCGGAGTGGCTTTCAGCCCGGACGGGCGACTACTGGCTGTCGGCACGCTGGACGGCAAGGTGCGCCTGTGGAACGCACAGCGCCTCCGTGACGGCAAAAAGAGCCGCGCGCTCCGTGCGTTGGACGAACACGACGTTGGCGTGACCGGCGTGGCGTTCAGTTCCGATGGGACGGTACTCGCGTCCGCGTCCCACGACAGCACGATTCGCCTGTGGATCACGCGTAAGTGATGCCCTCTGACATCATCGTGATCGGCGCGGGCGCGGCGGGCTTGCTTGCGGCAGGACAGGCGGCCTATTACGGCGCGCGCGTGCTGCTGATCGAGAAAATGGCACAGCCGGGGCGCAAACTGCGCATCACCGGCAAAGGACGCTGTAATATCACCAACAGCGTGCCTCTGGACGAGTTCATTCCCCACTTTGGCCCCAACGGGCGCTTTCTCTACTCCGCATTTCACCAGTTCTTCAACGTCGATCTGCTGGATTTCCTGACGGAATTGGGCGTGCAGACCGTCACCGAGCGCGGCGGGCGCGTGTTCCCGGTCAGCCATGACGCGGGCGAAGTCGTCACGGCGCTGGCCGAGTGGATCCGCTCATTGGGTGTCACGCTGTGGACTGGCACAGCGGTGCAGGAATTGGTCATCGCTGAGGATCGTGTACAGGGCGTCACGCTTACCAACGGACGCACACACCACACTCACGCCGTGATCATCGCGACCGGCGGCGCATCCTACCCCGGTACAGGCTCCACCGGCGACGGCTACCGGCTCGCGGAGTCCGCCGGGCACACCATCGTTCCGGTGCGCCCGGCGCTGGTCCCGCTGGACACAGCGGGCGATGTCGCCGCACGGCTGGAAGGGTTGAGTCTGCGCAATGTCAACGTCTCCCTGCTCGTGGATGGCGTAAAAACCGCCGAGGGGTTTGGGGAAATGATTTTCACGCGGCACGGCGTCTCCGGCCCGATCATCCTCACACTGAGCAAACGCGCCGTCGATGCACTGCGCACGCAGCAGCGCGTGCGGCTGTCGATTGACCTCAAGCCCGCGCTGGACGAGGCCATACTTGACGCCCGGCTGCTGCGCGATTTTGATGCGCAAGGTAAGCGCCAGTTCCACACGCTGCTTAAGGGGTTGCTGCCGCGCACGTTGATCCCAGTGTGCCTCGATCTGGTTGGCATTCCGCCCGAAAAACCCGCAGCCCAGATCACCGCCAAAGAACGGCACAAGCTGCGGCGCTGGCTCAAGGATTTTTACCTGGACGTGACCGGCCACCGCCCGCTGGCAATGGCGATTGTCACGGCGGGCGGTGTGGCGCTGGACGAGGTTGATCCGCGCACACTGGAATCGCGGCGCGCCGGCGGGCTGTACTTCGCCGGAGAAGTGCTGGACTTCGATGCGGACACAGGCGGCTACAACCTACAAGCAGCTTTCTCAACCGGCTGGCTGGCTGGACAGTCTGCCGCGCTGAACTTGCCCTGATTGCGCGTTTCTCCCTCTAACATTTTTTGTGGTGGGCATAGATTACGCCTCCGGACGTTGAAATCAGTAGGTTATGTAACCAGTGA
>CBEVZO010000619.1:0-3019 GCA_965554365.1 uncultured Anaerolineae bacterium | reverse complement strand
ACAGCGGATCAGTGCATGTGGAGTGGCGGTCCTCCACTCTGTGCTGGGACGACGCGACCGAAAAAACACGCTCGCGCGTCCCAGTCACAACGCTGCGGACCGCCTGGACCAGTGTGTGCCGCACAGACGCGACGTGCGCGCGGAGTCCCAGGCCACCAGCGGTCCGCAACAGCGCGCAGGGCTGCGCAAATACGCCTCACCGATCCCGCTGCTTTTCGGGGCTGCGACAAGCCCACAGCGTCGTGGGGGACTGCTGGCAGGCCCGCTACCGCCTACTCCATCTGCGCGGCGACACACAGCAGCGCGGAGATATTGTGCTGCACGTAATCGTTGCGGATCGTGAAATCCGTCAGGCTGGCGTGGAAACCGCCCTGCACACGTACCGGGTCTTGCACATACAAGGCACTCGGCGGACGGAACTGCGTTTGAAGCTGGAACCGCACGCCCAGGTCCATTGCGGTGCGGATGCGATCCGCTTGCTCATCCAGCCCGTAATCACGCAGCAGCTTGTACGCAGCGCATAGTCCTTCGGAGCGCGTGGCGGTCGGTGTGGAGCGCGGCGGGTTGTAGTAGCTGCCCAACCAATCAGGGTACGACGGGTTCGCCTGCCGCTGGAGCATCAGGATCGCGTCCGTGATACGCACCGCGTGGTCCAGATACATCTGCTCCGTGCGCTGGCGGTAAAGGTCATTCAGTCCGTACAGCAACCAGTGATCATGGTTGAGTCTCTCCGTCGGCACATCCGCGTCCCGCACCAGGATCAAGAATTGCGCCGCTGCCTCCGCCACGTCGAGCCACTGCTCATCGCCCGTGTAACGGTGTAGGCGCGTCATGCCGAGGATCGCTTCGCCGGGATAATATTGCGACTCAAACGCTGTGATCTCGCCGGTAGACACCACGATCTTATGCACCATTGAGCCATCATCCTGCTGTGCATCTTTGATCCACGCCGCCAGTTCGAGCGTCTCCGGCAGATAGGTTTCGTCGCCTGTGACCGTCACATACTCCACCAACGCGACAACCGCCAGCGCGTTACCGCCGAGCTTCACCTCGTCGCGCTCCACCAGACAGCGTGTCTCAACGCCTGTACTGGGACCGGGACACGGCTGTGTGGCGCGTATCAGATAGCCCAACGCACGCTCAAGCGCTGCCAACAGTTCAGGATCACCTGTCTGAGCATACAACTCCACCATCGAGTAGAGTGTCCCCGCGTGACGCACAATGTTGTACCCGGTCGTGACCTGATCGGTCGTCGGGAAATAGGCATACACAAAACGGCCATCTTCATCCACCGCATGTGTCAGATAATCGCCACCCATCCGCGCCGCCTCAAGCAAGTCATCGGGCGTCACCTCGTCGTATAGTTGGTGTCCACGATACAGCGGGATTACTGTTTCGCCGTCCGTGAACACGGTGCGCGTTGTGAACACATCAATGGTGGCTGCGCCGCTCATTACCAGGTCTAGTTTCGCGGCATGCACCAGCCGCTGTGAGGCGTACCACGCCACGTTGCCGATCTGAAGCAGACCGTCCTCATTGATCAGGGTGTTGGCGAGCGTTTCCTGTGGCAAAAATGCCAGCCCCGCGTCCCAGTCTAGCGCGAACCCGGCGAGGCTGCGCTCAAAGGGCAGCGGCGACATGAGATCAACGTCTGTCAGTGCCTGGATATGCTCCACCACGTCCAGCGTGATATAGCGCGGCGGAGGTGCTGATCCCCACAACTGGCGCAGATCGGCTAACGCAGCGGCGACCGCCGTCTCGATATCCGCGCCTTGACCATACGCCACCTGCGCCGGATGCACGCCGTCGCTGGCGGAGATGAACACCACCGCGAGTTCATCCTCCACCACTGGAGCCGCCTGCATCGCCTCCGCCACCATCCGCGCGAGGGCATCATCGTCAGCGGCACTACGGATCGTGATCATGCCCTGCTCCGGGCCAGAATCCGCGTCCTCATCCCCGTAATAATCATGCAGCAGCCAGCCCAACGCCAGCCCCATAATGAGTAATTGCGATCCGATCAACAACAGCACACCCACCGGTCGCTTTTGTCGTGTTTCCGTCGTCATGGTGCAGGCCCTTTCTTCAAACACAAAATTATTTTCACCCATGCCTATTCTACCCCGTAAGCACTGGGTCCAGAAATCCGCCCGTATTACACCTCACCCCCCGGCCCCCGCGCGACACGTCGCGTCCCACGTGCGGAGAGGGGGAGCAAACCGCGCATGAAAGTCCCCTCTCCGCGTGTGGAGAGGGGATTTAGGGGTGAGGTTATTTTCTCATATCTTTCGTTGAACTACTTCTGCTACGCCTCGCGCAATGATTTTTCCACGCGCACCCATGAGGGCTGCGGCTCGAAACCAATGGTCAGATTCAACTGGTACATGGGATTCTGCGAGTCGTTGGTGGTGAAAATCTCCTGCACACCACGCGTCTTGACATAACGGGTGATGTGGACTTTGAGCGCCGTCGCGATACCCTTGCGGCGATACTCGCGGCGCGTGGCAGTGACGCCGGTCACGAACTGCACCAGATCACCCTCGGTATTGAGGTTGCCGTAGCTGTGCCCTGCGTAGACGTCGCCGTCCAACGCGACAAAATACGCGTCAGGGTCAAAGGTGGGCGCGTTGAGACGTGTGGTGCGCCATTCCTCAAACGCCGGATAGTGTTTTTCCCCGGTGGAGGGAATGTCGCGGGCGACGGTGATGTCGAGGTCGTACAGTTTGCGCTGCCAGCCGGCGTCGCGCTGCTGCAAGTCGCGCAGTGTGATGATCTCGATCCCCGCATCACGGACGCGCGCCAATATTGCTGCGTATTGCGCCGGGTCGAACTGCGTTACATCCAGCTTGGAGAGCTTTTCTTCCGCAGTGGGTTTGAAGCCGTATTGCTCAAAAAAACGCAGCGCCTCCGGTTTGTCGTCCAGCATTCCGGACGTGATCGCGATGAGATCGTGTTCGCGCAGGCGTTCGAGCGTGTGATTTAGCACCATCGGGCGGACGTCGGGCGCGTCGTGGTCGGG
>CBEVZO010000618.1:0-3023 GCA_965554365.1 uncultured Anaerolineae bacterium | reverse complement strand
CACATCGATGGCGCGCTGGTTGGCGGCGCCGCGCTCAAAGTTGACTCGTTTATTGAACTGATCCGGTTGGCGATTGAGGCAAAAGGACTGTAGGGCACCACAGCCCGTATAGCATATGAACGTAGGCGACCTGCTCACACCCTGGATGATGTTGGCGGCGGTACTGGTTCCGCTAATCTTCATTGAAGGCTGGATTCACAGCCATCTTTACGGTGTGGGCTGGTTGCTCACCAACGACAGCAAAGCCGCCACCTACCTCTACTACATTCTACTGTTCCCCGGCGTCTTGATGCACGAACTGGTGCAATGGCTGATCTCCGGCGCAATCCGTGTAGAAACCAAACGCGTTCGCATCTGGCCGGAAGCGCAAAAAGACGGCACGCTGCGTCTGGATTTCGTGCAGATCAAAGATACAAATCCCATTGCCGCGTCAGTTATCGGTGCAGCTCCGCTCGTTGTGGGGCTGGCGCTGGTGTGGGTCATCAGCAACTATGTGCTGAATCTGAACGAGTTAGTGGACGCCATTGGTTCGGGTAGCCTGGAAACCATCGCCGCCGCGATTGGCGATCTCGCTAGCAAACCCGATTTTTACTTCTGGCTATGGTTGCTGTTCGCCATCAGCAACGCCATGCTGCCCACTCCCGCCGACCGGCAAGGCTGGCCGCTGGTGATTGTGCTATTCGTGGCAGTGATCGCCTTCCTGCTCATCATCGGGACCGGAGAACGGTTGGAGCAGACCTACCGCGAGTCGGTGGCCGTAGGTCTGGAACGGCTCTCGGCTGCGTTTTCGACAGTGCTGGTGGTCGAAATCCCGGCAGTGGTGTTGATCGGCTTTAGCGAGGAAATCCTCGAACGGTCCACCGGGCGCAAATTCTTCTACCGTCCACCGGTAGTCGAGAAAAAACGCCAACCGGGATCAGCGGAGCCACTGGAACCGGGCGCACCCAAACCTTCGGTGTACCTGCTCGATCTGCCGATTCCAGTACCACCGGATAAACCGAAACCGCGCCGCGCCGCACCAGGACTCAGCCCCGCCGCCGCCACTGGAACCGCTGCTACACCACGCACACCGGATGCGCGGCCCAGTCTCACATCGCGTGAAGCGCCTGCCGGTACATCACCTGCGCGCACGTCCGCCGCCGAACGCCCAACAAGCAGCACTCTTGGACAAAATCGGACTGGTTCACCCGCACGCACATCGGGCACAACGCCCTCAGAACGCGCAGGGGCCCGCCGTCCAGCACCAACGGCGGCGCGCGATGACACAGCCCGCATGGGCGGCACACGCACCGCTGGCGAACGCCCCGCCACACCAGGACATACCCAACCCGGCAGCCCAGGCCGCACATCTTCACGCGGTGATAGCACACAACTCAGTGGCACGCGGGCCACTGGCGAACGCCCCGCCACACCCGGACGTACTCAACCCGGCAGCCCAGACCGCACATCTCCACGCGGCGACAGCACACAACACGGCAGCGCGCATCCCACTGGCAAACGCCCCGCCACACCCAGACGCCCCCAACCCGGCAGCCCAGGACGCACGTCCGCACGTCCAGATCGCACAGCCTCGCGCGGTGATAGCACGCAACTCGGCGGTGCGCGGGCCACTGGCGAACGGCCCGCACAACCAGAGCAACGGTTCAGTCCTACGGTGCGCCCGTCCTCCCGCGACCGTGATCAGCAGCCAAGCGGCATAACGTCCCGCCGCGCAGCGCCCGGCACTCCTGTGGGGCGTCCGCCGCGTGCGACGTCGCCGCGCAGGGTGGAAGATGAAGACAAAATTGAGGATGATCTGGAGTACGTGCCGTTCGACGATGTGGATTATCCCGACGACGATGATGATTTCTACGGTCCCTAAACGACTGCACCTGGTGTTTCGCGCGCGTCTGCGTCTGCGGGGGGTACATCAGGCGTCGTATAGCGGCTGAGCAACGCAAATCCGCCGACTACCACCAATCCCAGCACGCCCAAAGCCAACAGCTTGAACAGACGGCTGGCAGTCACCAGCGCAATTGCACCGAACAAGCCGCAGAACACGTAGTAGCCCACCACAATCTGCCGCTCCGAGAACCCCAGCGTCAGCAAACGATAATGTACATGGCCCCGGTCGCCCTCGGTCGGATTTTTGCCCGCGCTGACCCGACGCGCGATCTGCCACACCACATCCAGCAGTGGCAGCCCCATGACAAGCAGCACTGTCGCCATCTTCGCGCCGCCGATGATACCCATCACGCCAAGCGAGTAGCCCAGGAATAACGCGCCATTGCTGCCCATAAACACGCGCGCCGGGTGGAAATTGTACGGCAAGAATCCCAGTGTCGCGCCAAACAACGCCAGCGGCAGCAAACTCACACTCACCTGATCCAACCGAAACGCCGCGTGCAGAAAAATCATCAGCGCCGCCACCGATCCCACGCCCGCCGCCAATCAATCGAGGCCGTCCAGCCAATTGACCGTGTTCATCATATAACCAAGCCACGCCAGGGTCAGCGTGACGATGACGATATAGGGCCATTCGGGAGTCAAATCGCCCGAAAAGGGATTGGTGAAGCCCTCGATGATGATCAGTAACAGCACCGCAATCGCCGCCGCGAACAGTTGGGCGATAAACTGCGGCAGCGCGCTGAATTCGTACTTGTCATCAAGGATGCCGAAAATGAACAAGAACGCACCACCGAGCAACAACCCTGTCAGTCGGATGATCTCATTGTCGTCTGTGCGCACAACCGGGAGAAACTGGGCAATGATCGCCGCCAGCGTGAACGCCACGTACAACGCCAGCCCGCCAAACTTCGATGTCACCTCTACGTGCTGGTGACGGTCGCGGGGCTGATCCACGATTCCCCAACGTTCTCCCAAACGGCGCGCCAACGGAGTCAGCGCCAACGCCGCGCCGAAAGACACGCCAAATACGATCACAAACGAGGCCAGATGCTCGGTGGACATAATTCCTCTTGTCTGGTGCAATAACACGCCACAGTGGGTGACAAACGACTACGCGGTTCCGAATTGGCGGTCGC
>CBEVZO010000617.1:0-3028 GCA_965554365.1 uncultured Anaerolineae bacterium | reverse complement strand
GCTTCGGGATATACTTCGTCCGGTCCGTACAGCCCGGCAGGTAGCGCCGCCGCCGGATCGAGTACGGCGACCTGTTCCGCGCAGTGTGTGCGTAGATAATCCGCCACTGTTGCTTTGTGATCGGCGCGCAAATACAGGTGCGCGAAGCGTCCATCACCGCCCAGTCCGGCGCGCAGCCTATTGAGGATTGGCGGGTGTGCGGCGATGTTCAGCACGTCGGTGATCGGCGTGTGTCCGTGATCGGCGGCGAGCATGAACAGGGTGCGCTTGTCGCCCACTTTTGTAGCCATCAGTGTGTCGCGCAGATCGGTTAATTGGCGGCGCACCTCGGTGACTGAATGTTCCGACACCGTGCCGTATAGATGCGAGACACCATCCACTGCGGGCCAGTAAATGTTGATGAAACAGCGTTCGCGCCGCGTGTTACGCAGTAGATCGCGCAGCGCGATCCACAGGTCCGTGTAGCCAAAATAGCGGATCGGGCGCTTCACGCCCCGGTGCATCAGCCGCGAGAGTCCTGTGCCGAGCAGGTCCTTCTGCGTCAAGAGGTATGTCTTGATCTGCCATGTATTGAGGACTTCACCCACCGTCATCGGTGGCAGGAAGTTGTCGAAATCCAGCCCCCATTCTTCAAGGACTTCGCTGCGGTGTTGTCCGTGCTTGGGGCAGTAATGCAGCATACTCACCAGTGTGCTGAACTCGCGCAGAAAGAGCGTCGTCCCGACCATGCCGGTGGCTGCCGGACCCGCGCCGGTCCAGATGCAGGGCAGCGCGGCGGCGGTCGTGCTGGGCGCAATGGACGTGATGGGGGTCAGCGTACCGTCGCCGGTCAGGTCCGCGACAACTTGCGCGGTGGCGGGGTCTTCCGCGATGATGTCTTGCAGTAGTCGCCAGCCCAGTCCGTCCGTGATGAATAGCACCACACGCCGCACGTCGCCTTGCAGATGTTCCCACAAGCGTCCATCCAGCGGTGACGCGCCGATCCGCGCTGCGGCTGCGCGCTCACTGAGCAGCCGTGTGACCGTGTGCGCCAGGTTGCGAATCGACAGGCCCTCGTAATACGGAAATACGATGTCGTCCGCCCACGCAACATCCACGTCCATCAGGCGGTGATCGAGAATGGTCTGTTCCAGCGTAGCCGCGAGTGTATGCGTCATAGGTTGTCCTTGCGTGTGCGGTGTCAGGCACTGTGCAGCGCGGCGTTATTATAGCGCAAGCCGTTGAGGTTGTCGTGGGTGGGTGCGAAAAACCACCTCACCCCCCGGCCCCCTCTCCATCTGAGATGGTTGATCTCGCTGGCGCTTGATGTAACCTATGGAGAGGGGGAGAAAATCGCCACCACGAGTTGCATTTTCCCCTTGTTGTGTGCGCAGACGGCGGTCCTCCGCTCCGTTGCGGGACGACGCGACCGGGAGAACGGGTCGCGCGTCCCAGTCACGACGCTGCGGACCGCCTGGACCGGTGGGGTGCGCGGCGTGGTCCCGCAGACAGAAAGCCCCGCAGCGGTCTGGAACAGCGCGGCGTGCCGTGATCGTTACACGTCCCGCCCCAGCCGGAGCGCCGCTTCCCGATCCAGCACCGCGCTGAACCGTTCATACAGCGCACGCGCGTCCTGCGGAGAATCGCCAATCGCGGTGATGCCCACGCGCCCCAGTTCGCCGACGCCGGTCAGGATGTGCATGATGATGCCGGTCTGCGTGGTGTGCGTGAAGTGCAGCCGGTGTTCGCTGACGATATCGAACAACTCCATGACGGTGAACACGCGATAATCCGGCGCTTCGATATGATCGCTGGCGACGTAGTATTTCGGATGACCCTGCGCTGTCGCGAACAGTCCCGTTTCTGAGTTGTAGCGACCGTCGGTCAGGTATTCGAGGATCAAGTAGGGTGCAGTTGTGCCGCCCTTGCGCAGATTCACCTCAATGGCATACGAGTCCCACGTTCCATCGGCGCGCTTGACGACCACAAAATCAAGCGCGAAGCGTCCCACGATGCCCTCGCGCGCGAACCGTTCGCCCACCTTGAGCGCATCGCGCATGATCGTCCAGCTATACGCAGGATCAGCGGGGAACACCGCGCCGAGAAAACTTTGCCCGCTGGGACCGCCGAGCATTTGATCGTGTGTGGAGAGCAAATCGACTTCGCCCAGCGGTGTGACACGTAGCTGCGCGCTGGGGCTGCGTACTTCTTCCCCGGCGATATATTCCTCGACAATCGCACCGTTGTCGGCCAATGTCGTGAGATAGTTCGCCACCGTGCCTCCGCCCGACTCAAGTTGCATCCCGTGCAGCCGGTCCCGTAGCGCCGCTGCTTCGTTTGCTGCGCCTGGTGCGGGGAGGCTGGTCAGGTCCAGCAGTGCGTTGCCCAGGCCGCTAACGCCCTCGTTCAGCTTGACGACTGCCTGCGCGACGGCGGGCCGCTGCGCGCGGAGTTGTGTCAGCGCCTCAAGCACGGCGTCCTCGCTGTACAGGTCCTCGTAACCTAACGGATGCTGCACGCCTTCTTCGGCAAACACGCGCCGGCAGCCGCTTTTGGTCCCGAACGCGAAGAAGCGCGGGTCCGCCGCGTACATCGGGATGCTCAACTGCACCGCGAGTTCGCGTTCGAGGTCGGTGGTCAGGAACGGGACCATGTGCGCCTGCTCGACGTTGGGGATCAGGTCGCGGATGTGCTGCAATAAGTGGGGACGATCCAGCAGTTTTTGCGACAGCGCGTGCGGCGATCCATCCTCCGGCGAGACCAGCAACAGCCGCTTACGCGCGTTGCAGCTCACCATGCCCGGCAGCATTTCGAGATAGTAGTCGATGATCTCCGGGCGGATCGGTAGCGAGGTTACATAAATCAGGCGGACCTGCGGTTTGCGCAGCAGGAACAGCAAAAACAACAGCCGTTCCTCATACGCTTGCAGCGCGGAGGGCGGAAACTCTATGTCCAGCGAGAGCGACGGCACCACGACAATTGTGCGCTCTTCCGTTTCGAGATCGTCCGCCGCCGTGCCGATAGATTTCCACATTGCGACCAGTTTTTG
>CBEVZO010000616.1:0-3033 GCA_965554365.1 uncultured Anaerolineae bacterium | reverse complement strand
CTGCCAGAAACGAGACTGATCCTCCGCCTGCCAGAATCGCGGCAATGTCATCGGCTTGCCCTGCGACGGGGATGAAATCCGGGATCGCGTCGATGGGGAAAAACGTGTAGAGGACGGTCAAGATGATGATCGCCAGGATGCTGCCGCTGATGCCCCAGTCAAAGGCTTGCTGCACGATCTGCCCGCCGGAATGCTGGTCGTCAGCGTCGGCATAATCGTCATCGTACCTGTAATCATCGTGATCGTTGCGATACGTCATGTGTAAGCCTCGTTGGGGCCATGCCCGATTCGGGATTGTTTACACGCACTGTCCAGTGTCACGCGAACAGCGTCAGATCAAGCCTAACCTGAGTCGTTGTCGTTTGGCAAACGTCGGAAATTCGCGGTTCACACTTTGCGCGTATATCGGCTATAATCGCGCGCGCAGGGAGGAGGTATGCGGTGGAATTAATCGCACTTTGGCAAATGTTGTGGCGGCGCTGGTGGTTGATCGCGCTGCCGTTGGGGGTGGCTGTCCTGGTGACACTGCCCGCACTGGGCGATGTCGTGTCGCCATCCGTGACGTATGAAGTCCAGGTACGTTTGACAGCGGCTACACCCCCGTCAGCGGACCTTACAGGCGTGACCACGCCGTATGAAGATGCGGTGTATGTGCCGCTGCTGGCGTCCGAGTTTGTGGTGTTGAATATCCCGCACTGGATCAGCAGCGATTCGTTTGCTGCCGAGGTGAGCGCATTGTTGGCGGCGCAGGATGTTGAGATTACCGCTGCGGACCTGTCCGGCGCGTTCAGGGGTGACAGTTTTCATAGCATTATGGTGCTGTTCGTCAATTGGGACGACGCCGACGAACTGCGTCTCATGACGGAAGCGGCGATCACGGTGCTGCAAACGCGCAATCATGTGTATTTTGCGCAGTTTGTGGAGCCGTTGGAGATCATCCCGCTGGATGATGTTGACGTGGCCGAAATGCCGCCCCCGCTGACGGTGCGTGTGCTGCCGTTGTTGCGGATCATACTCGGACTGGTTGCGGGCGTTGGATTGGCAGTGTTAGCGGAATATCTCGACGACACCGTGTATGCACGCGCCGATCTCGAAGCGCTTGATTTGCCCGTGTTAGCCGAAATTCCGCGTGAGTAGGATTTCCGTGCGTCAGGTGCGCGTCGGAAACTGACTGTTACTGCACGTTTGCCTGATAAGCGGCCTGATGAAGCTGCATCTCTTGCTATAATAGCGTTGTTTTAGGCTGGTGTGTGCCAGAAATGGGGATCGTGAACTGATGAATTTGATGTATTATGTGCGAATCCTGGTCCGGCGCGGCTGGATCATTGTGCTGGCGGCGTTGATCACGGCGGGCGCGGCGTACGGGCTGAGCAAAGCACAGACGCCTGTGTATCGCGCCTCGCAAAAAGTGTTGCTCCAACCTGCGCGCAACGACTTTGGCTTGACCGAAACGCTGCGTATTTTGCTGCGTAGTTATGTGGTGTATCTCAATACCGACACGCAGTCCGCCAACGCGATTGACCGTTTGCAGCTTGACATGACGCCCGGCGAACTGCGCAGCCACATGACGATTAACTCCGATCCCACGCAGTTGATTGTGCAAATCGACATCGACATGGAAGACGGTCCTCTCGCCGCCACCATTGCCACAGAGATGGGGCGGCTGTTGGTAGACTACCGCACCGAGGATAACCGCGACTTGCAGCGCGAGGATCGCATCGACGCGATCCTGATCGACACGGCGACCTATGGCCTGCACACACCCAAGACCAGCATCAATACACTGGCAGGCGGTGTGTTGGGGTTGTTGCTGGGCGGCGTGGTGGTGTTTGTACTCGAATACCTCGAATCTAACATTGTGCGTACGCGCGACGATATTGAACGCTTCCTTGAATTACCGGTGTTGGCGGCGATACCCGCTGACGATACCCATGTGTGAGGGTGAGCAATGGCTGAAGTAAATTTGATTACACTGACCGATCCACGCGCGCCCGCTGCCGAAGCATACCGGACCTTGCGTACGAATTTGATGTTTTACAGCGTAGATCGCCCGATCAATACGCTCGTGATGACATCCCCGGCGGGGAGCGAGTTCAAAAGCGCGGCAGTGGCGAATTTAGCAGTGACGTTGGCGCAGGGCGGCCACACGACGATCCTGGTGGACTGCGACCTACGCGAGCCGCAGCAGCACACGATCTGGGGCGTGGATAATGCCGAGGGGCTTACGTCGATGCTGCTGGATAACGTCGCGCTGGAAAATCCGCCGTTGCAGGCGGTGGGTGTGGAAAATCTGCACGTCTTGCCCAGTGGCACGCTGCCGCCCAATCCCGCTGATCTCGTCGGCGCGAAGCGTATGGATGACGTGATCGCCGCGCTCAAGGAGCGCGCGGATTATGTTCTGTTTGACGCGCCGCCATCGTTGATGGTGACTGACGCGGCGTTGTTGGGTTTGAAAGCTGATGGACTGCTGCTCGTGGTGCGTGCAGGCTCGTCGCGGCGGGATCATGCGGCCCGCGCGAAAGCTGAACTTGAGCGCGTGCATGTGCCGATCATTGGTACGGTGCTGGTCAACGCGCCCCGCGACAATGCATTGGGCGGCTATTACGCCCGTAAACGTTAATAAATCAACTTTAGGGAGACAACACAGTGAAGGGTTTGATCTTAGCTGGTGGCAAGGGCACGCGCCTCTACCCACTGACCTACACCCGCGCCAAGCAGTTGATTCCGGTGGCGAACAAGCCAGTATTGGTGCGCGTGATCGAAGCGATCCGCGACGCGGGTATTGAGGATATCGGAATTGTGACCGGCGACACAGCGCCGGAAATCCGCGAGGCATTGGGCGACGGGGCCGCATTTGGTGTGGCGCTAACGTACATTCCCCAGGATGCGCCGTCGGGACTGGCACACGCGGTGAAGATTTCACGCGATTTCCTGGGCGATGATCGTTTCGTAATGTTCCTGGGCGACAACGTGATCCAGGGCGGCATTAGCCCCTTAATCGCGGATTTTGCCAATCATCAGGAATGGAACAGC
>CBEVZO010000615.1:0-3036 GCA_965554365.1 uncultured Anaerolineae bacterium | reverse complement strand
CATGCTGAAAGTCCACTTCCCGGTCGCGGTGCGCGCCACCAACACATCGTATGAAACGCAGTTCGGCACAGTGGAACGCCCAACGCACACCAACACCATGTGGGATTTCGCACAGCATGAAGTTCCAGCGCAACAGTGGATCGACATGTCAGAAGCAGGATACGGCGTGAGCCTGCTCAACGACTGCAAATACGGACATAGTGCGCGCAGCAACGTACTGACCATGAGTCTGCTGCGCTCTCCCACACACCCTGATCCCGAAGCGGACCAGGGGCAGCACAGCTTCACCTACGCACTGTATCCGCACGGCAACGACTGGCGCAACAAGACCATCACCCAGGCGCGGCGCTTGAATCACCCACTGCACACCCGCACGCTGGACGGTGGCGGCACATGGCTGCCGGTCGTGTGGGGGCTGGTCACCTGCGATTCGCCGGGGGTGGCAATCGACACCATCAAAAAAGCAGAAGATAGCACGTCGCTGATTGTGCGCGTGTACGAAGCACACGGAGGTCGCACTACCGCGACGATGGGCTTCTCGGCGCGCGTAGAATCAGCCGAGGAAGTGAATCTGCTTGAGGAACCACTGGGGCCAGTGAACATCCTGGGCGACACACTGCGTTTCAGCCTGGCCCCATTCCAGATTCGTTCATTCCGCGTCAAGCTAGCGGATGTGGTGGAACATCAACTAGGCTGAACCGCATCACATCTGGGATAGATTGCATAGGGACTCCCGGTTAATTTTCCGCCGGGAGTACTTTATTGTTCCGGCCCAAATTCTATCCTGAGTCTGTGCCTGTTTGCGACACATTGCCGCTATTGTTATCGTATGCATTGTCGAAAAAAGTCTTGCCAGCCAGCCGACATAGTGGTACGCTTCGCGGGCGCTGTCTTTTGCACAGCGCGCTGTCAGAAGTACAGCGTACTGTCACCCGTACAGACACTAGGTTCACCTTTCGCACCGCATATATACACATCAACACAGGTGAGTTGTGAGTAAACTGGTCATTGTCGAATCACCAACCAAAGCGCGCACTATCAGTGAATTCTTGCCGGACGAGTATCAGGTCGAGGCCAGCATGGGGCATATCCGCGATCTGCCCGCCTCCGCCAGCGAAATTCCGGCGAAACACAAAGGTGAGGAATGGTCCCGCCTGGGCGTGAACATCAACGCCGACTTTGAGCCGCTGTACGTGGTTCCTAGCGCGAAGAAGAAAGTTGTCAAAACCCTGAAAGATGCGCTGAAAGATGCGGATGAGGTGCTGCTGGCAACGGATGAAGATCGCGAAGGCGAAAGCATCGCGTGGCACTTGATCGAGGTACTCAAACCCAAAGTACCGGTCAAGCGTATGATTTTTCACGAGATCACGCGTGAAGCCATTGAAGCGGCGCTCGAAGACTGTCGCGTGATTGATGACCGGCTGGTCCGTGCGCAAGAAACACGCCGTATCCTTGACCGGCTGGTGGGCTACACTGTGTCGCCACTGCTATGGAAAAAGATCGCCCCCGGTCTTTCGGCAGGGCGAGTACAGTCCGTTGCGGTACGCATTCTCGTCAACCGCGAAAAAGAACGCCGCCGCTTCAAGTCTGGCTCCTACTGGAACTTGAAAGCGACGATTGAAGCACACGATGAAACATTCACCGCGCAGCTCATAACGCTCGGCGGCGTGCGGCTCGCGACGGGCAAAGATTTCGACGAAACAACAGGGCAGATTCCGAAGGGCAAGCAAGTCGTGCTGCTAAACGAGCAGCAAGCCCACGATTTGATGAAACGCCTGAAAGTGAACGATTGGCAGGCCAGCGATCTTAAGGAACGCGATCAGAAACGTTCCCCTGCTCCGCCGTTCACGACATCCACCTTGCAGCAGGAAGCCAACCGCAAGCTCGGCATGTCCGCCAAGCAAACAATGCAGGTCGCGCAGCGGTTGTACGAACGCGGTCTGATCACTTACATGCGTACCGACTCGGTGCATCTCTCCAAGCAGGCGCTGACCACCATTCGCAGCCGGGTAGAAGATCAGTACGGGGCAGACTACTTGAGTCCGCAACCCCGACAGTACCGCACGAAATCAAAAGGCGCGCAGGAAGCGCACGAGGCGATCCGTCCCGCCGGGCAAGAAATGCCCACCGCCGACGAACTCGATCTCGATGGACGCGAATATGCGCTCTACGATCTGATCTGGAAACGCACTATCGCGACCCAGATGGCCGACGCACGGCTGCGTTTGACGACCGCGATCATCACGGTGGATGACGCAGATTTCCGCGCCTCCGGCAAGCAGGTATTGTTCCCCGGCTTCTTCCGTGCCTATGTCGAGGGCGCAGACGATCCCAGTGCAGCCCTGGACGACCAGGAAACGTTGCTGCCGCCGCTGGTAGTAGGCGATGCGGTAGACTGCCACGACTTGAATCCCATCCAGCACGAAACCAAGCCGCCCGCGCGGTTCACCGATGCCACGCTGGTCAAGGCGCTGGAAAACGAGGGCATTGGCCGCCCCAGCACCTACGCCACAATCATCAGCACGATCCAGGACCGGGGCTACGTGGTCAAAGCGACCAAACAGTTAGTCCCGACGTTCACTGCCTTTGCTGTGAATCATTTACTGGAACAGCATTTCCCTGATCTGGTGGACCTCGAATTCACGGCGGAGATCGAGCAGGTGTTGGATAACATCGCCGAGGGCGAATCTGAGGGCGTGCCCTATCTGAAAACCTTCTTCCTGGGTGATGACGGCCTTGACCAGCAGATCAAGATCAAAGAGCAAGAAATCGATCCGCGCGCCATTCATGCCCTGGAACTCGAAGACCTGGGGGTACGGGTGCGTGTAGGGCGCTATGGCGCATATATCGAGCAGGATCATGACGGCGAGATACTTCGCGTATCGCTGCCAGATAACATCCCGCCCGGCGATCTGGATGATGCAGAAATTCAACGGCTGCTGGCAGAAAAAGAGAACGGGCCTACGGCGCTAGGCGTCGATCCTGAAACGAACCAACCCGTGTTTGTACTCAACGGCCCCTACGGACCGTATGTGC
>CBEVZO010000614.1:0-3039 GCA_965554365.1 uncultured Anaerolineae bacterium | reverse complement strand
GGAGAATGTGAATAACTCCGCCAATGAATGGGGCAGTGGCGCTATATGTGTGGGGGCGATGACCTCTGTGTGTAGATCGTGCAGCAGGTGATTGACCGTTTCAGCGATGGTCAGGATGCCGCGCATTGCGTTGACCTGCGAATCGGTGAGAGGGCCATGCACGCCCCGAAATACGTTTTGGATGAGGTGAATGAGGTGTTGAGTTACGCCAGGCGTTTGTGGGCCGATCAACGCGTCAAGACTGCGCGTCTCTGCGGGCGTGAGGTGGCAAGCGTAACTGACGATTGGATCACCATCAACGGCGCGCAGCCGAGCCACAACGCCCGGTTTGAATGGGACTACCGAGGGATGATAGATAGGGGCTACGCGCTGCTCAGCGATGGCAAGCCATAGGTGGCGCAGCCCTGATTTAGTGTCTTCGGTGGCGAAATGCTCAACAAATTCTAGCCAGGTCAAGCCCTGGACTTGCAGCTTATCCGGGCCAGCCGGAGTGTCGATGTTGCCTACCACACGGCGAATGACAGCGGTATCGTCCAGACCGATGAAAACATCCCCGAATGGCGCGATCCAACTCCCGGCCTGGGACGGATTCTTATCGGAGGGCTGAGAATATTGTGCCACGCGTTTAGTCCTGTTATGTTTTCTGTTCATTCCACAGCATCAACTTGAAGCTGATGGTGGTGCCGGCGCGTTCTTCGCTGGTGAACCAGATGCCACCGCCCATCGCCTCGATCTCGATCTTGACCAGATACAGGCTCAGACCATAGCCGAACTCGGCAATGATCTGTGGTTGGCGTGCCCGCTGGAAGGGCGTGAAGACGCGGCCTTGTTCCTTCTCACGGATGCCGTAGCCTTCGTCGATGATGTCGATCTGTACGCTGCGTGATTTGGGTGATGTTGTCACACGGATCGTAATCGGTGATTCGGGCGGGCTGTACATGATGGCGTTGCGTAGTAGATCGCGGAAAATTTGCGTGAGATGTTGCTTACACGCATCGACCTTGATCCCATCAGGCACGTCCATGCGCATCTGGTCGCGATAGTCGATTTCCGGATTGGGGTCTTCCACCAACGACGAGTCGGTAATGTCTTCGAGCAGGTCTTCCAGAAAACCGGTCAGTTCAATTGGTCGCCGGGTATGGCGGACGATCTGCACCAGTGCGCCAGTACGCACATCCTCCAACCGCTGCAACTGATCCACCAGAATCTCCAGGCGGAACATGTGCGTGGACATCAAGCTCGCAAAGCCAGCGACTTGCTTGGCTAGTCTGCCCGCACCCGTTTCGCCTTGGTGTTTTTTGATGACCTGTTTGATCAGTTCGGCGTGACCGCGCGTACTCGTGATCGACATGCGCGCTTCCGTGCGGAAACGGCTCATCAATTCGGTGAGCGCAGACCAGTCGGGATGCTCCATGGTGATCATGGTGTATGGTGTGCCATCTGGCCCAAAGATTGCGGCAGCCCAACATGGCGTATAGGCCCCGGCGAGGAACGTGTGAAAGCGCACGGGCTGCGCTTGACGCAGGGCCTTCGCACGGATTTCGTCGGCGGTCAGGCTTTCGTTGCGCACGGAGTCAAGCAGCATCGCGGCTGCACGCCAACCCTCCGCACGCACGAGGACCAGATTCGCCCCCAGGATGGCACGCGCCGCGACATTGTCCAGGATCAGTTTGTCGTCTTGATCGAATATTAGTACGCCCTGACCCAGGCTGTCGAGTACGGTGCGAAAATCAAAGAGTTCAGATAAGGTGGTTGATTGAACCATAATAAAGCCTCCACCTTCATATTATCGTCAGCTACGCGATATTGTCCAGTCGGCAACACTACCAAAAAGCGGCAGATTGAACTCAACCTGCCGCTAGAGAGATTTTTATGCTTGACGCTCGCGTAGATGCGGGTACAGTAGCACCTCGCGGATCGTGCTGCGGTCGGTGAACAGCATCACCAGCCGGTCCACGCCGATTCCGCACCCGCCACAGGGGGGCATACCGTAGCGCATGGCGCGCAGGTAGTCTTCATCGACGGGCGTAGCTTCGTCGTCCTTGTCCCCGTAGAGCTTGTTCATCTCAACGAAACGCGCTTCTTGATCAGTGGGATCGTTTAGTTCAGTGAACGCGTTGCCCATTTCCATCTTGCCGATGAAGAACTCGAAACGCTCGACATGGAATTCGTCGCCGGGAACCATCTTCGCAAACGGCGAGATGTCACGCGGGTAGTCGAGCATGAATGTCGGCTGGATCAATGTGGGTTCCACTACATCACCGAGCAGCGTATCGACCAGTTTGCCCCAGGTGGCCTGTGGCGATGCGTCGATGCCTTTTGCTTTCATCGCCGCGTGGAGCGCCGCCGCGTCGCGATGTGCCATATAGTCAATGCCCGCCCGTTCCTTGATCGCGTCACGTAGTGTGATGCGCTGCCAGGGGGGAGCTAAGTCGATGGTTTCGCCCTGGAAGGTGATGGTTGTGTCGCCGGTCACACGTTGCGCGGCAAACGCCACCATGCGCTCGGTCAGGTCCATCATGCCGTGATAGTCAGTGTATGTTTTGTAGAATTTCAACTGCGTGAATTCCGGGTTGTGCTTGAAGCTCACGCCTTCGTTGCGGAAATCGCGCCCGATTTCGTACACTGCATCGTACCCGCCGACCAGCAGCCGCTTGAGATACAGCTCGAAGCTGATGCGCAGAAAGAGTTCCTGACGCAGTTGGTTGTGGTGCGTCACAAAGGGCCGGGCTGCTGCTCCGCCGTAAATCGGTTGCAGTATCGGCGTTTCGACTTCCAGGAATTTTTCATCGTCGAGGAACAGGCGCAGGGCGTTAACGGTGCGTGCCCGACGCCGGAAAACTTCGCGCGTTTCCGGGTTCACGGCCAGATCGGCGTACCGCTGGCGATAGCGTTCTTCCACGTCGCTGAATTCGCCGTGCCGTTCCACTGTGCCGTCATCAAGCACTGCTTCTTTGATCACTGGCAGCGGGCTGAGCGCTTTGGAAAGCAGCACAAAATCGTCCACTATGACGCTGACTTCACCCGTGCGTGTACGCA
>CBEVZO010000613.1:0-3042 GCA_965554365.1 uncultured Anaerolineae bacterium | reverse complement strand
TGATCACGTTTACGCCCGAAGCACTGGGGAAAATCCTGCCGCTGAAGTTGCAAGCAGGGCACACAATGATCTGCCAGAGAGACGCGTTCATGTGCGCCGAGGACTCGGTTGAGTTGGCGATGCACTTCCGCAAGAAACTGGGCGCGGGCTTGTTCGGCGGTGAGGGCTTCATCCTGCAAAAACTCACCGGGCCGGGTACGGCGTTTGTGGAAATCATCGGTGAACTGCGCATGATCGAGTTGGCGGCGGGGCAGCGGCTCAAGGTTGATCCCGGCCACATCACGCTGTACGAGCCAACGTGCGATTTTGACATCACGATGATTAAGGGCGTGATGAACTGGATCGGCGGCGGTGAAGGGCTGTTCCTGGCAACGGTGACGGGGCCGGGTAAAGTCTGGTTGCAGACCATGCCCTTGAGCAATCTCGCCCGCAAGCTCGGCCCCTCGCTAGGCGCTGGAAAGAGCAGCGGCGGCAAGGGCTTGCTTAACGTCGCGGGCGACGTACTCAAGAAAATCTAACCTTAGCATAACGCACGGTCACAGGTTGCACGCTGCAACCTGATCACGGTTCACAGTTAACATTTACGGGTCAGGTGACACACACCACAAGGAGCAATGTTATGGAATACCAGATTCACGGCGAAGTGATGCAGGCGTTGGAAGTCACGCTAGCGCAGGGCGAAGCGATCTACACCGAGTCCGGCGGCATGGCCTGGATGAGCGACGGCATCGATATGCAGACCAGCGGCAGAGGCGGCCTCGGCAAAATGATGGGCCGGGTACTCTCCGGTGAGAGCCTCTTCATGACCACCTACACCTGCACCGCGCCGCAGGGGGTCATCACCTTCACGCCGGAAAGCCCCGGCAAGGTGATCGCGCTGCCGCTGCAAGCAGGCCACACGATGATCTGCCAGAAGGACGCGTTCATGTGCGCCGAGGACTCGGTCGAGTTGGCGATGCACTTCCGCAAGAAACTGGGCGCAGGCTTGTTCGGCGGCGAGGGCTTCATCCTGCAAAAGCTGACCGGTCCGGGCCAAGCATTCGTCGAGATTGCGGGCGAAGTGCGGCAGTACACGTTGCAGGCCGGGCAGCGCTTGAAGGTCGATCCCGGTCATATCGCGATGTACGAGCCGACGGTGGACTATGATATCCAGATGGTAAAGGGTGTGATGAACTGGATCGGTGGCGGTGAGGGGCTGTTCCTGGCGACGCTCACCGGGCCGGGCAAGGTGTGGTTGCAGACCATGCCGCTGAGCAATCTCGCGAGCAAGCTGAGCCGCTACATCACGACGAGCTAATCCGTCGCACACTAGCACGCTATGACTGCGCCCCGGTGAGTATAATCGCCGGGGCGCGTTGATTCTGGCGTGTGCGCACACGATCAACGCATCAGATCATCTAGGTACGCGAGTACCAGCGCCTCCAACGATGCGGCACGATCTGCAACTATTGGCGATTCAACCGCGGGCAGTTCCGCGAAAAACAACACCGTCACCGCCCGCGCCAGAACCCACCACAATCACACCTGCGATACGATCACCGGCTTTCAACCCGACGAACAGCGCATCGAGCGTCTGTTGACGATCAGCGGGAGTGTAGTGTATGAATGCGGGCATCAGGTCATTCCTCGCCCAGGTGCGCGATGATCTCCGCTGCCGACAAGACACGCGCAAACCCCTTGCGCAGCACCTTGAGTTCCGGTTCCTGCATCGCGGGATCGTCGGTGGAGGTCACGTCGCTGCCAAAAACCACCTTGAAGCTGCGTTCATACGCCTGCCGCGCGGTCGTGCCACAGCAGTAGTTTGTCAGCGTGCCGCAAATGATCACGGTGTCACGCCCCAGGCTGGTCAAGATCGTTTGCAGCGGCGTGTCGTAAAACGCACCGTAGGACGGTTTGTGAATCACTACATCGCCCGGTGCGGGGGCCAACTCATGACAGACGCGCCCCTGATCGTCAAACTCCGCCGGATCGACATCCAGCTCTGGGTAACGGTTCGGCATCGTCGCGCCGCTGGCCGGACGATCCAGAAAATGATGTGTGGCGGAAAACACCGTATAGATCACGGGAATGTCTAGCGCGCGACAGTGAGCGATCAACTGCTTGATGCGCGGCACTTGCCGGGTAGCTTCGGGAATCCAACTCGGCGACCAACCGGGTTTGACGAATTCCTCCTGCATGTCGATCACCAGCAGCGCGCACTTGTCCGGCACGATCTCAAAACTCGCCTGCCCTTGATCATAAGCACGGCGAGCGCGGGCGAGAATCTCTTGTTCGTCAAACGGCATACGATTCACTCCTCACGATAGCGAACGCAGGTTCTATTCTAGCATGAGGAGTGAGGTCGATCTAGATTATGTTTTCCGGTGCAGATCGCCGGAAAAGGGTGCAGCAGAGCAACACGCCTACTTTTTGCTGTAATCGTAAAAACCCCGGCCCGACTTGCGCCCCAAATACCCCGCCGCGACGTACTGCTTCAGCAGCGGACACGGACGGTACTTCGGATCACCGAGTCCGTCCAGCAGCACGTTCAGCACTTCGAGGACCACGTCCAGTCCGATGAAATCGGCGAGCGTCAGCGGCCCCATCGGGTGATTCATGCCCAGCTTCATGACCTCGTCGATGGCCTCCGCCGTGCCGACGCCTTCCATCAACGTGTAGATCGCCTCGTTGATCATCGGCATCAAGATACGGTTGGCGATAAAGCCAGGGAAATCCGCCGCTTCGACGGGCGTTTTGCCTAGCTGCTCGGTCAGCGCCATGATCAGCGTCAACGTATCCGCGCCGGTCGCCAGCCCACGAATGATCTCGACCAACTGCATCAGCGGGACCGGGTTCATGAAATGCATCCCGATCACCTTGTCGGGGCGCGCGGTCGCGGCGGCGATCTCCGTGAGCGAGATCGACGAGGTGTTCGTCGCCAGGATCACCTCCGGGCGCGTGATCGTGTCCAGTTCGCGGAAGATTTTCAGCTTGAGATCGCGGTTTTCGCTCACCGCTTCGATCACGAGGTCCGCATCTTTGGCGGCGGCGAGGTCTTGCGCG
>CBEVZO010000612.1:0-3046 GCA_965554365.1 uncultured Anaerolineae bacterium | reverse complement strand
CCTCACGCAGCGCCTCGATTACCACCTCGGACGCTTCCGAATCCAGGTTCCCCGTCGGCTCGTCCGCCAACAGCAACGGGGGGTTATTCGCCAACGCCCGCGCAATCGCCACACGCTGCTGCTGCCCGCCGGAAAGCTCCATCGGACGGTGCTTCAGGCGATCCGACAGCCCCAGCATATCCAGCAATTCCCGCGCACGCGTCTCCGCATCGAATTTCGGTTGATCGGCAAACTGGACCGGCAGCATCACGTTTTCGAGCGCCGTCAGCGACGGGATCAAATTGAAGAACTGGAACACGAACCCGATCTTCGCGTTGCGCACCTCAGTCAGCCGCCCCTCGCTCATATTGGTGATGTCCACGCCATCGATCGCGATGCGCCCGGTCGTCGGCGCATCCAGCCCGCCGATCAAACCCAACAGCGTGCTTTTCCCGCTGCCGGACGGCCCCACGATCCCCACCATCTCGTTCTCATACACGTCCAGATCGATCCCGCGTACCGCATGAACTACCACCTGTCCCAACGGCAGGTCTTTCGTTAACTGCGTCGCGCGTAGCACCACGCGTCGCTCCGGTTGGCTAACACTCATCACCACATCCTATTCCTGAAACCGCGCCCAAAGCGCAGATGATTCCTTACATCCTAATCATAGTCAATCGCGCCCGCATTTGACGCACACGACATCCACCGCCCGCCTGCTGCCCTACGATACAGCACCGCGCGCCACTTTCCTTATTGACCCACGCTGGCTTCGTTGCTATGCTCTGTACCGTATCAACGTTCGCACAAGAGGATTACGAAATCAATGCGCATCCGTCGTACACGCCTGATTACACTCGCCGTATTGCTTATTCTCGCCTTGCAAGCACTTCCCGCCCATGCGTTTCCTGGTGATGAGCGCGACGAAACCTGCGCCGACCGCATCGCCGCTGCATGGGCTGCCACTCCCGCAGGAGCAGAACCAGTGCTGCCCGACGATTGTGTTAGCGACCCTGGCATGAGCGCGTTGGAACTGCGCGCCGCCGTCGCAGAGATGCAATTATACCCGGCTCCTGATGTGCTCCAAGTTCCCTACGACGAAGAAGTCGTCTGGACCCGCGCCTACCGTCGCATGACCGGTCATGTCGTGATCTATGACGCGCCCAACGGCAACGTCATTGGCGAACTGGACGCGGGCTACAACTATGTCACGATCATCAGCGCCCAAAGCGGCTTCATCCAGATCAACTACGGGCAGTGGGTCCAGGAAGAACACATCACCTGGGCCGATGTTTCCGATTTTTCCGGCGTAGAAATCCTCCACCAGCCGACACGCCCCTTTGCCTGGATGCTGGCCGAAGCGCGTCCGAGCCGCTATCCCGGCGGCCCGCAAGACACCACCGCCGACATGATCGACCGCTATTCGTTGATCAACATCTACGGCACAGAGATTGTAGACGGCTGGGAATGGTATCTCGTGGGACCGAACAAATGGGTGCAGCAGATTCGCGTCTCCAAAGTGAAAGTTATAGCGCGCCCGGAGGGTGTCGGTCCTGACGATCACTGGATCGCGGTGGACCTCTTTGAACAAACCATTGTGGCTTACGAAGGCGACCGCATGGCCTTCGCCACGCTCATCTCGACCGGCCTCCCCCGATGGGGCACGCACGAAGGGCTGTTCAACGTCTATGAGCGCTACGAAGCCACGCGCATGAGCGGCGCATCCGGCCAACCGGATTTCTACTTCATCGAAGAAGTACCCTATGTGATGTACTTTGACGGTGATATCGGCCTGCACGGAACCTACTGGCACGACCGTTTCGGCTACCGCCAGAGTCACGGCTGCGTCAACCTCTCGATCATGGACTCATGGTGGCTCTACGACTGGGCCACGCCCGCAGAACACCAAAACACCTGGGTCTATGTCTACAGCAGCGGCGATTATCGTGGCGACCTTCCCGGTTGGGCGCGCCGCTAGACACAGCCCCACCCACTGAACGCAACCATACGGGACGCATTCAAACAGCGTCCCGTTTTTCATTTCCTTACAAAATCGACTATCATCAACCTGTGGAACCAACGTCCTGCGTGTTGAGGGAGCGCGTCACATGGATCGCACCAGTCGGAGCATCATCATCGGGCTGATTAGCGTAGTCGGATTTGCCGTTGTCGCGCTTATCGCATCCGCCATCGTGCCGTACAGTGTGGACTACGACGCCATGATCACCACACTCAACGGTAACGCCGCGCTCAGTGCAGCCAATCAAACCCCGCAGTCGATCAACACCGCGCAGACCAACGACATCACACTCAAACTCGGCCACACGCTGCACCTGGAACCAAATAGCAGCGCCACCATCGTCCTCGATCTCAACGGGGGGCGCATCATGATCAGCGGCCCGGCAACATTCACCCTCACCGCCTCCCACCGCACCGGCACAAGCATCGAACATCTACGCAAAGCTGGCGATCTCACGCTCACCCTGGAACAGCGCGGAGGATCGGCCACGTACTTTTTCGCGCACGCCGATCCCCCATTTGATTCCGCAGTTGTTACACTCTGGCTCAGCGACAATGACGCTGTCACGCTCGACGCGCCGTGCTGGGTCATCAACTTCGCGCCGGACGGCACATACCTCAGCGGAGCCGCCCCCTGCCCCTAGCCCTATTCGCGACCTAAATCGTCGTCGCTCTTGAACCACTGTGCATCATCCGGCGGGCGCTCCTGCGTGTGTGGGCTGTACGAACCATCATCCGCGCCACTGCCTGCCAGCCGAGCGACATCAGTAGGCGTGGCACCCCAATTGTGCCCGGTCGAGTCCTGCGTCGTATCAGGTCGCTGGTCCGCACTCAACGCCAGCGCCGATGTCAGAAACGCCAACCGCCGCGCCTGCACGGACTCCGTGCGCCAGCCTATTGCCCGCAGCGCCAACAGTGCCAACGCAATGTAGTATTCATTCCAATGCGTCTGGCGATACAGACATTGTTGCATCACATCGCGGATCGTCTTCACGCCAGTTAATGCCCGCGCCACCTGATGACGCTCGTGCAGCACACGTTCCTCACC
>CBEVZO010000611.1:0-3050 GCA_965554365.1 uncultured Anaerolineae bacterium | reverse complement strand
CCAGGACCGGTGATGAGATCGAACGGTATCGGAAGCCCCGTGCATCACGAAGGGGTGAGGTTGGGTTTGCGTCGCGCTTATTCTTCCACAGGGGGCACTGCCTCGGCGTCATGCACATCCATAACCGCCACCGGCAAGTTGTCGCTGCGCGGTTGGGTGCGTGAGCCGTAAACCACCGGGCCGCTGAACAGCTTGTCTTCGTGCTTACGCTTGTCAACGGGGCGCTGCTTGGCTTTTTCGCTTGTGCCCAGGAAATTGCTAAGCGCGCGTGACGATTTGCTGTCCTGCGTGAGCATGTACAGTCCCACCGCGATCAGCAGCACCGGGAGCAGCGCGCCGCCCGTGTTAAAGATGAGCAACTCGAAGAAAATGCCGAAAAACGCGAACGCGCCCAGGCCGCACATCACAAACCAACGGCCCAATGCCGATAAACTCGGCGCATCAAGGCGCTGGCCCATGAGCGTGAAGCCCAGGCCTACGAAAACGCCCAACAGCGTCCAGGCATAGGCCCAGCTAGCCCAATAGCCGGTCAGGTTTTGCACAAAGAGCAGCGCGCCAATGCCGGTCACGAATGTACCGGGCATTGACATCGCCGCCGCGCCACCACGCCCGCCATACAGTGCAATTGCCAGCATTCCTAACCCCGGCAGCAACACGAACACCGGCCAGATCAAACCCCAGCCCATGAGCGGCAGCATACCCAGGGTGATGAGCAGCACGGCCATCGCCGCACGTCCAGAATTACGTTGCTCTGCCATTTTTGCTTTCCTCTCACTGATGATGTCGTATTGAGCAAGCAGCCGTTAGCAATTAGCGATAAGCTGTTAGCCAAAACCATGCTGCACAATGCAACTCAACACGATTAATGTAGTGTGTGGCAGTATTGACATTTTCACTTGCGATAAAGGTACGCTTGAACACTAATATCAACACAGCCTAAATGCTAAAAGCTAACCGCTAATGGCTTAACAGTTTGCTTTGCGATACAGTCTGCTACTCCTTTACTACGCGCCAGGTGTACGAAAGTTGTGCATTGTTGCCGATTCCCCATGCCAGCACGCCGGAGTTGTGTATAATCAAGGTGCGCTTGGTTCCCCCACGCTGCGTTACGAAAGGATAAAGCTGATGGTCGATCATTTTGATCGTAACCCGCCCGCGACTGTTGCACCGCCGATTTCCATTCCAGAGGCAGACACCTCCCCGTTGTTGACTCAACCGGGCTGGCAGTGCCCGCGCTGCGGCTCGCCTGATATCGCGTCGGCTTACCTGGTCGAGTCGGGCGACAACCTGAAATGGCAAATTCTCAAGCTGGCTCCACGCGCGCTCAAGCTGCCGAAGATTCGCCGGATGCTGCGCCCCAATCAGCAGTTAGTTAGCGTCTCGGCGCAGGTATGCCGCAACTGTGGGCTAGTCATGCCCGAAGTGGATCCGGATGAGTTCGCGGAAGCCGAACGAAAATACGGACGCCGCTAACACCACTGGGACACGACCATGCGCCGCAAAATCACCTATGAACCCGACCGGGATTACTATACGCTGCTGGAAATCGAAACTCATGCGACAGCACACGAGGTCCGGCAAGCGTACCGGCGCTGTGTGCGAGAAGTACACCCTGATTTGAACCCGGATCGCGCGGCATGGGCGACAGCACAACTGCAACTGGTCAACGAAGCGTACACGGTGCTGAGCGATCCGCCCCTGCGTGAGGAATACGACCTGCTGCGTTGGCCGCACATCCCCCACACGCCCCATGTGCCGCCTGATGCGCAATGGGGCAGTATGCCACGTCCGCGCGGCAAGGCCGAGCCGTCCTACGATTACAACCGGCCCTGGTGGGAGCAAGCCGCCCAGCAAACGCCACCCGGCTTCGCGGACCCCGATCCCGACTCCAACCTCCATGTGTACTATACTGACGGCGTCGCACCCCGCCCCGTGTGGCTGATCGTCGCTGACTGGCTGCGCGAACACGGTCTCGCGTCGCTGGAATCGATGTGGCTGCTACTGGTGGGCTTGTGGCGCAGTCCCCATGCGGGGCTGCTCACGATGTTGGGAATCGCGCTCACGCTGAACGTCTGCTTGATCGCGTTCGCGTTTGCCGAGCCAGATACCTGGCACGAGGTACAGGCATGGTTCGAAGCGCCCGCTGATGACACAGCACACGCACCGCCCGCGCGCACACTGACTCCGACGCTGGCCGTGCTGCGTCGCGACTGTGGCGATGACAGGATGCGTATCACTGTGCCGGTATCTGAGGATATTCTGGGGGACGAGTTCTCGATCTACGGGACGGTACAGCACCCCGATCTGTGGAGCTACGAGATCGCGATGGGCTATCTGGGGCGCGTGTATCGCACAACTGAGCCGCACAACTGGGCAGTAGTACGTCCCGCGCCGCTCAACCAGTCCATTGCCGAACGGCCCATCGTGGAGGGGCTGCTCACCACCACCCCGGTTGATCTCACCGGCCAACCACCCGGTTATTACGCGCTCCGGCTGCGGGTCACGTTGCGCAGCGGCGCGGTCCTCGAACCGTGCGACGTGCTGGTGCAGCGGTGAGAAAAGCAGTAGGGGCACTGTTCTACTGCGCCTATTTTATGATTGAAGCCCGTCCGGGACGCGGCAGAACGGGTGCGGCAAGAACGAGTGCGGCAGAGCAGCACCCCTACCCCTTTCAAATCAACGCCTCTGGATCGCTGCCCTCAGCATAGGCCACGCCCTCGATGAAGCCCCGCGCGCGTTCAGTGTGCGGATACTGCGCCAGATATGCCCAGAACGCTGCGCTATGGTTCGGATATTTCCGGTGCGCGAGTTCGTGCGCGATGATGTAGTCCACCACGTAGCGCGGCCAGTTGCGAATGCGGTCGCTGATACGAATATCGCCGTCGGTGGAGCCGCCCTCGGTACAGCTTCCCAGGCGATGCTGCATATTACTCACCCAGCGGATCGTATGCCAGCGAAGATCACCGTCGAAGTAACGTTGGTTGATCGCATCTGCCCGCGCAGCGAGATCGTCATCGTTTTGTTTGCGGGCGCGTTTACGTTGTTTCAGC
>CBEVZO010000610.1:0-3058 GCA_965554365.1 uncultured Anaerolineae bacterium | reverse complement strand
GATGTTTGGTGGCGCTAGTGTTTTAGGGTCTGTGCTTGGCTTCATCGTGCTGGCCGTGATGCTGTCATTGGTGCTGTTTTACTATTTGCAAGACCCTCAACGGCATCCTACGCTGGGCAAAAAAATCGTCAAGGGTGAGGCGCGCTTTGACCAGTACGAAGCGGCGGGGCGTCCCGTGCTGATTGCCAGCAGTCGCGCACCACGCGAGGATGACGACACGCCCGCTACGCAATCTTTATTCCTCTACTTTAAGGCCAAAGGGTATGCGCCCACAAATGTAGCGCAAGATGCATACGAGTATATTGCCCTGCCGCCAGAACGGATCGATTGGGCGGTCGAATTTGTCCTCTGGCTGCTCATTCCCAGCATTGCTGTTGTGTACACCACCGGCGCGACACTGTTTAAGGTGGCGAAAATCGTCATCTTCTTCTACGTCAGCCTGGTGCTGATCTTTATCGTGGCCTATATGCCGACCAGCATCTTGTTCGGAGATTCTGTAGGCAGTCTCTTCGGCGTGTTGGCGGCGGTGGCGCTCCTTGTCCTGATCGCGACCCGGTATCGCCACACCAGACTCGTGCGCTGGGTCTTTTGATCGCTTGATGCGTCTTGCGCACGCAATTAGCGGTTTGTCCCACGCAGCCGATCCACGACCGGTTCGAGCCGCAGCCGGATTTTTACGTATAGGGGTGTTTTCAACGCGGCGTCGGGCGGGCGGACGTCACTCGCATAGAGTTGCCCCTCTGTGTCTTGCTGAAGATGCAGTTCCACCCCGCGCATACCGAGTACGTCATACACATATAATTCGCGCACCAGCGTCACCACTACTGCCAGGATGGGCACGGCCAGCAAAACCCCCAAAAAGCCAAAGAGTCCCGCCGAGATCAGTTGGAAGATCATGGTCATCGCCGCCGGAATCGACAACTGTCGTTTGACCACCTGAGGCGTAATCACGTTGGCTTCCAACTGTTGGATCATAATGTACATGGGAATGGCGATCAGCAGTTTAGCGGGGTCGTCCGCCAGCGCGAAGATGGTAATCGGAATGAAGGGAATGACTGAACCGACGTTGGGGATGATGGTCGTCGCAGCCGCAATAATCGCAATCCCGGCGGCGTTCGGAATACCCAGGAGCAGTCCCATCCCGACATAAATCGCTACCGATGTCACCAGCATGGCGATGCCTATGCTCAGCAGCCACGCGACAATGGCGGCGTGGAGTTCGGAAAGCACCTCCAGCAGGCGGTTCCGACGCGCTTCTGGGACAAGCATTACCCCGCCGCGCAGATAATCCATCGGATCAACCA
This sequence comes from uncultured Anaerolineae bacterium, assembly GCA_965554365.1. Classification (GTDB taxonomy): domain Bacteria; phylum Chloroflexota; class Anaerolineae; order Aggregatilineales; family Aggregatilineaceae; genus CAYRNY01. The sequence continues at coordinate 1,754 of CBEVZO010000610.1, read as the reverse complement.
GGAAAAAGAGCGTCACAAAGAATAAAATCAGCAGATTGGCGATTGTTGCCGCGATGAAGTTTCCCACATTGCCCAGGAGAGGCAGCAAAAATTGCGAGATCGCACCCACATCGAGCGGATCTGCATCGCCGTCGCCACTGTCGTCAGTGCTGGTGTCTCCGCCGGTGATGTCTGACTTGATTTGCTCGTAATCCACTTCCGGCAGAATATCACGGAAGGTGTCACTGTCCTGCCGCCAGGCTTCGTAATCATTTACTGTCGTTTCAAGGGCATCTGGCAGGTCATCGACCAATGCACGCAATTGTGTCACCGTCTCTGGCACGACGCCCGCTGATAGCGCCATGATCAAATACAGTGCCCCGAACATCGTCAGCGCGATGGCAAGGCCCCGGTTCAATCCCAGGCGTTGCAGAAACTTGACAGGGATGTTTAATGCAATGGCATTGATAATGGCGAGGAAGACCAACAGAATGATCTGGCGCAGATGCCACGCCCCCAAAACCATCACGCCCACCAACGCGACAGTCAACACTCGCAGCACAAAATCTCGATAGGACATCATATGCCTCGCCCAATCTGGAAAAAAGCGTTTTGCGATTAACTTGGCTCAATGATACCCTGATTTTTTCCCGCGCGCTGGCGCTACTGGCAGGACTGTGTACACTGGCAAGTGAGACGTGGCTATGCTGTTTGCTGATCGCTAATTGCTAACGGCTGTTTTTCACTGCACGCCATCCGGCCCGATGATCGTCCCCGGGGTGATGACCTGCGCGGGCACGAGGTCCGGCGTGGCGACGAGATCGTAGACCATCGCCCCGGTGACGCGCACGGGCACAATTTCCCCGGTGGGCAGTGTGCCCTCGATCAGCACGTAACCGTCGATCTCCGGTGCGTCACGGTACGAGCGCGCGAGGCTGATCGTCTGGCCCGTGCCGTTGCCGTCCTCGTCGGCGGCTTCGGCGTGGCCCTCGACCAGCACATCGAGCGTCTGTCCGACAAACTGCTGGTTGCGCTGGAGACTGATCGGCTGCTGCGTGGTCATGAGCAGGTCGCGCCGCGCGATCATGATGTCCTCATCGACCTGTCCCTCTAGTTCAGCGGACGGCGTGCCCTGTTCAAAGCTGTAGGTGAAGCAGCCCACGCGGTCGAACTGCATCTCCTCGACGAATTGCATCAGGGTCTCAAATTCTTCTTCGGTTTCGCCGGGATAGCCCACAATGAACGTCGTGCGGATCGCGAGCGTGGGCATCGCGGCGCGCATCTTGCCGATGGTGCTGTGGACCCAATCCACGTTGGCGGGACGGCGCATCCGCAGCAGCGTGCGGCGGTCGGCGTGCTGCAAGGGAATGTCGAGATAGGGCAGCACTTGCGCGTGCGAGGCCATCACGTCGATCAGGCGGTCGGTCACGTAGCCGGGGTAGGCGTACATCACGCGCAGCCAGGGTACATCCGGCACGGCCTGGACTAATTCTTCCAGCAGCGCCGCGAGTCCGTGCTTTAAGCCGAGATCGTGTCCGTAATCGGTGGAATCTTGCGCGATCAGGATGAGTTCCTGCACGCCCTGATCCCGCAGCATACGCGCTTCCGCGAGAATGCGCTCGATGGGGCGGCTAACGGCGGTCCCTTTGATCATGGGGATCGCGCAGAACGCACACGGGCGGCGGCAGCCATCCGCGATCTTGAGGTAGGCGCTTGGCCCCTGCACCGCCGCGCGTAACACGCCGCGTTCGTCGGTCCCGACGGTGACGGCTTCT
>CBEVZO010000609.1:0-3060 GCA_965554365.1 uncultured Anaerolineae bacterium | reverse complement strand
TGACGCAGTTGCTTATCGAGCGCGGCCATGCGTATGTGACCGGCCAGGGCAACGTGTATTTTGATGTCACAAGCTGGTCGGAATATGGCAAACTCTCGAACCGGCGTGTCGAAGATCAGGACTCAGGCACGCGTGAAGAAGTGCGTGATGATAAGCGTCACCCGGCGGATTTCGCGCTGTGGAAGCACGCCGAACCGAAACACATCCTGCGCTGGGATAGTCCCTGGGGTGTGGGATATCCGGGTTGGCATGTGGAATGCTCGGCGATGGCGGCGAAATATCTGGGTGAGACGTTCGACATTCACGGCGGTGGTGTGGACAATATTTTCCCGCACAATGAGTGCGAGATCGCGCAAAGCGAAGCCGCACATGGCGAGACATTCGCTAACTACTGGATGCTGGTCGGTAGCCTGACCGTGCCGGATGAGTTTGGTATCCCGGTGAAGATGTCGAAAAGCCTGGGCAACTTCTACACGATCAAGGACGCGCTCAAACTGTACCGGCCCGAAGTGATCCGTGCGTTTATTCTTAGTGGTCATTACAGCAACCCGATTGTGTTCAGCCTGGAAGCACTCGACGGAGCCGCGAAAGGCTGGGATCGTCTCTGGGGTGCGGTGCGGCTCACGCGTGAAAAACTGCGTAGCGCGCCGGACGGTGAAGCGGGTAATGCGTTCACTGCGGTGTTAGACAAAACGCGGGCGGACTTTATCACGGCGATGGATGACGACTTCAACGCGCCAGTGGCATTTGCGGCGCTACAGACGCTGACGCGCGAAGTCAATACGCTGCTCAACAGCGGGCAGCCGGTGAGCCAATCGGTGTTGGAAGCGATTGATACCACGTACCGCGAGTTGGGCGGTGAGGTGCTGGGTATTGTGCCCGATGAGACGGTCACTGCCGCCGGGGGCAATGCCGAGCGCGAAGACGGCCTAATCCGTATGTTGATCGAACTGCGGGCGCAGGCACGCGCCGCGAAGGACTTCGCTACTTCGGACCAGATTCGCGACCAGTTGACCGCGCTGGGCGTGACGCTCGAAGATCGCCCCGACGGGACGATCTGGCGCGTAGACTAGGCCGCGTGTGAAGGCGCATTGATGAGAATTATCGTGCAGGGCGCGTCATGCGCCCTGTTTGGCTATAGAGGGGTGCATGATGGCAACATATTTGTATGGACGCTGGTCTGTGTTGGAGAGTTTGCGCGCGGGTCGCCGCGAATTTGAGCAATTGCTGCTGGCCGAAAGCGTTGAGGAAAAGGGCACGATTGAGGCCATTGTCCAGGTTGCGCAGGAGCATAGTGTGAAAATCCGCCGTGTGCCGCGCCGCGTGATCGATGATCTGGCGAAGGACGCGAATCATCAAGGCGTGGCGCTGCGTGCGGGGGACTATCCCTATGTGGATGTCGAGGACATCATCGCGTATGCGGCAGAGCGCGGCGAGAAGCCGTTTTTGCTGGTGCTGGATTTGCTGAAAGACCCGCAGAATGTTGGCTCGCTGCTGCGCGTGGCGGATGCGGTCGGCCTGCATGGTGTCGTGTTGCAAGATCGGCGTGGCGTGGAGATCACCCCAGCAGTGGTGAACGCGTCCTCTGGCGCAGTGGAGCATTTGCATGTTTCCATTGTGACCAATCTCGTGACCACCATGCGCGGCCTCAAGGAAGACGATGTGTGGATGGTCGGGTTGGATATTGGGCCGGATACCATGACGCTTGACCGCGTGGACCTCGACCGGCCTCTGGCGTTGGTCATGGGCAGTGAAGGCGATGGAATGCGACGGTTGGTGCGCGAGACGTGCGATTTGCTGATCACGCTGCCGATGCGTGGGCATGTCCAGAGTCTCAATGTGGCAACGGCGGGGTCGATTGCGCTCTATGCGTCGTGGCAGGCGCGCGGTTGGCAGGGCTGGTCTCCGTCAGAGGCGTAATGAGCGCAGAGTCGGGCAGGGGGTAAGTGCTGTGTGCATTTTGCTTCCCCCTCAAACGATTTTCTGATATAGTATAAATAGAAAAGAAGCAGTCTCGCTGCCATCCTGAACCAACACACAATGTGACGGGCACATACTCGTCTATGACGACCAGCCCACCTTACGTTAGAGGTTCAACCATGTGCGGAGACTGACTTCTTTTTGATTCTCGTGAGGACGCACACTCACATCAAGGATCGGCGTTAGAGTTGAGCAAGCGTAGGGCGGGCATGGGGGATGTTGCACTACTTTGCGCTAGACTTTGACAGTCGCACAGTCGCAATGTTAGGATTCTCTCGACGCGTACAGGTGAATTAAACTCAGGGTTTCAGCCGGGGGGATGAGTACTCGCCGGTTTTTGTGTGTTCCGGCGCTGATGAACCCTTAGATGAGGCGGAGTGATAAATATGTATATCCGGCGGGATCGATCTAATCTGCATTTTGGCCGTCAGGCGCGACGGCGAGGTAACAATACGCTGTTCATCGTCTGGATCGTGGTAATGGCGGTGGCGATGGGTGTGATCATGCGCTTTAATGCCGTGCAGAATTGGGTGTTGGCAAGTGTAGGGACTGATCCTACACCGACGGTAGACGCTGTAACTTATGCCCAGCTTGGTGAGCGTGCATATCTCGCGGGCGATATCGAGCTTGCGATCCAGTATTATGAGCAGGCCGCAGAGCGTGCGCCGGAAAACATCGATATTCTCTTTGAACACGGGCGGATGTTGGTGTACCGCAGTTATGCCGGGCGCAACTTCCGTTATCGTGCGGCAGAGGCGCTCGAAGTCGCGGAGCAGGCCGTTGTCATTGATCGTAATAATCCGCGTGCGCAGGCGTTGTTGTGCCTGGCGTTGCTGGAAAATGATCGTCCTGAAGAGGCTATTGGTGCTGGGCTGGTCGCGCAGCAGCTAGCACCGAATTATGCAGAAGCAAAAGCGTACCTTTCAATGGCGTATCGCTATGCCGGACGCCCCAATCAAGCGTTTACCAAAGCTGACGAAGCCGTACGCGACGATCCAAACAGTCTGGATGCGCGCCGTGCGTTGGCGTTGGGGCTGGCGTTTGTGGGCGAGTATGACGCGGCGATTCAGCAGTATGAAA
>CBEVZO010000608.1:0-3066 GCA_965554365.1 uncultured Anaerolineae bacterium | reverse complement strand
AGAGATCGGCGATAAGGCTGTGCCCGCGCTGGTCAAGGCACTGGACACGGAGAACTGGCAAACAACGTGGGCCGCTGCTGAGACGCTCAAGCGCATCGGCACGCCCGACGCGATGAAGGCGGTCGAGCGGTGGCAGCAGGCGCGTGACGCTGACCCAGACGCCGATACTAGCGGCGATGGTGACGCCGACACTGACAGCGACGCACCAATCGTCGAGATCGTGGATGATGCAGAGTCCGACCCCGGAGAAGGCTAGTTGGGGCGTGAAGGAACGACAATTTACGTAACTCTCCGGGGCGAGGGGCCGAACGGGGCGTGTGTGGGGCACGTCCCGTTTTGCGTTGTGGGGGTATATTCGGACTTAGGGGCGAAACGGGTTTGCGTAGGGGCGGCGCTCTGCTCCATCCGGGTGCGGCAGAGCAGCACCCCTACCTTTCCTTCTGTGCGCGGGGTGTGCTACACTACGCTCTAGAATCACGATGCCGTTTGACGCATAAGGACGCGCCCTGATGAATAACAAAGTGATGATCAGCAGCACCGCCCGCGATTTGCCCGCCCACCGCACAGCCGCCGAAGACGCCTGCCGCGCGCTCGGCATGGTCCCGGTGATGATGGAAGACCTCCCCGCGCTGGACGCCGACGCTATCGATGCCTCGCTCGCGATGGTTGACGAGGCGGACGTGTATATCGGCATTTTCGCGCACCGTTACGGCTATGTTCCGGGGGAGGGCAACCCGGACGACATCTCGATCACCGAGATGGAATATCGCCGCGCCGTCGCGCAGGGCAAACCGCGCCTGATCTTCGTGGTTGCGGATGATCACACGCCGGACCTGGAACGCGAAGAAGACGCAGTATCCGAAAAACTCGCGACGTTCAAAGCCCGCGTCATGATCGACCGCGTGGTGAAGTTCTTCACGTCGCCGGACCACCTGCGCGCTGTCGTTGGCGAGGCGCTGACCGCGTGGCAGAAGCGCGGCCTCATCTGGATGCCCGAACCGCTGCCGGAGCCGGACTTTCTGCCGGGCGTGGGCGTGCTGCCCACCGGATCGCGCCTATTGGTCGGTCGGGCGCAGCACTTTGTCGGGCGCGAGGAGATCGTGGTCGATCTCGCCGGGGCGCTGCTGCATGGCGACACCGATCACGCGAAAACCGTCATCACGCCCGCCGTCGCGACAGGCGCGGGCGGCATCGGCAAAACGGTGCTGGCGGTCGAGTTTGCGCACCGCTTCGGGCGCTACTTCTACGGCGTGCATTGGATCAACCTGTTTGGCGTATCCGAGGAAACGCTCGACACGCACCTACGCGCGGAGATCGCGGCGTGTGGCGCGAAGATGAATCTACCCGACTTCCCAGAAGATAATCTGCCCGCACAAGTCAAACTGACGTTGGCGGCGTGGAAACAGTCCGCGCCCCGGCTGGTGATCCTCGATAACGCAGAAGCACCGGAAGTCGTCGCGAAGGCGCTGGACACATTCGCGGGGATGCGCGTGCTGGTCACGTCGCGCTGGGGCGAAGACGACGATTGGCGCGTGATCGGCGTGGAGCCGCGCGCGCTCGATACACTGACTCGCGCGCAGAGCATCCGGCTGCTGAAATCATTGGCGTTGCATCTCAACCGGGCAGCACCTGCCGAACTCGACGCGCTGGCGGAGCGCCTGGGCGATTACCCGCTGGCACTGCATCTCGCGGGACGCTATCTCGCGAAAATGCGCCGCGTGCGCCTGACCATCGGCGAGTACGTGACACGGCTGGAGAAACAAGGCACGCAGGATTCGTCGCTGGATGGGTTCGCCGCCGACACCGCGCAGCCCGGTCTCATGGATCATCACCGCCGTGTGCGCGTCTGCTTCGCGCTGAGTTGGGAACGCCTGGAAGACAACCTCGCACGGGAACTTTTCCGCGCGTGCGGCTATCTCGCGCCCAACACGCCAATCCCACCGGAGTTGTTGCTGCGACTCGCGGGCGGCGGGGATTCCGATGCTGCTGCAAACGACGAGGATGATAAGTCCGCAGAAATGCTCGCGAAGGCGCTGGCGCAGTTGGTACAGTTTGGGCTACTTGTGCCGGACAAGTCCAGTGGCGGCGAGTTGCTAACGATCCACCCGCTGTTAGCAGACTATGCGCGGCGGCTGGATGCGGAGATGAGCGAGGATCGGCGGCAATTGGTGCGAGTTGCAGATGCGCTGGCAATCGTGTCTGTAACGGCACTCGAAACCCGCCTACCTGCGAACTTTTTCCCATTGCGTCCGCACCTTGAGGAAGTTGCCGAGCGTGCAGAAGCCGCCAAGTTCGAAGATGCGTTCGCCTTGTGGAACAACCTGGGGTATCACTTACAGGATACAGCCGACTACGCAGGCGCGCGTCAACTACACAAGCGTATTGTTATCATTGCCGAGAATCGATTCGGCGCCGATGATCCGCGAGTTGCCGTCGCCCTTAATAACCTGGGAATAGTTCAAAAGGAAATAGGTGATTTGCCTGCCGCGCGCCAATACTTCGAGCGCGCTCTTGTTATCAATGAGCGTGCCTATGGCTCCGATAGCCCCGCAGTTGCCATGGACCTCAACAATCTTGGGGAGGTGCTGCGTCATCTCGGAGATCTTTCTGCCGCCCGCCACCACATTAAGCGTTCCCTCGAAATTCTGGAACGAGAGTTTGGCACAGACCACACTCATTTTGCTACTGCTCTCAACAGCTTGGCCGGAGTGCTGCATGCCCAGCGCGATTTGCCCGCCGCCCGCCAAGCCTATGAGCGTGTACTTGGCATTCTTGAGCGCAGATTATCACCCGATCACCCGCATGTCGCTGGTGCTCTCAACAACTTGGCGGGGGTGTTGCGCGCCCTTGGCGACCTGCCCGCTGCACGTCAATCCTACGAACGTGCCCTGGTCATCGCTGAACGTGTTTATGGTCCCAATCATCTCCTTGTTTCTCGCGCTCTCAGCAACCTGGGGCTGCTGCTGCGTGACCTTGGCGATCTACCCGCTGCTCGCCGGCATCTTGCGCGCGCGCTGCGTATCAAGGAAGCTACACTGCCGCCTAGTCACCCTAGCATTGAAACGG
>CBEVZO010000607.1:0-3068 GCA_965554365.1 uncultured Anaerolineae bacterium | reverse complement strand
GCTGCGCGAACAACAACGTTGGACCGAACTACTCGACCAATACGTCGACCTCGCCGTCGCCTACCATCAAGTCGGCGATCTCGATGCCGCGCGCGCCACCTATCTCGACGCGATTGATCTCGCCAGAGAACACAGCCCAGACCCGGAACAACTCGCGAACCTGATGCACCGCCTCGGCGAAATCGACGTGCAGCGGTTGATCCTGCGGCAGGCGATGCAGACCTATGAAGAACTGCGCAAGCTGGACCCCAACGACGACCGCGCACGGCGGCAGTTGGTCGATCTGAACTACCGTCTCGGCGATGCGCTCTCCGCGATCCGCGAACTGGACGGGCTGCTGCGTGTGTATGCACGCCAGCGCCGCGCCGGAGAGATTATTCAGGTGTTGGAAGAACACGTCATGCGCTACCCCAACGATATGGCGCTGCGGTCGCGCTTGGCCGCGGTGTACCGTCAGACGGGCAACGTCGCCAAAGCCATCGAGCAACTGGACGCGCTCGCCGAATTGCAGCTTGAGTCGGGGCTACGCGAAGACGCCCTCGTGACGATCCAGCGCATTATCTCGCTCAACCCGCCGCAGGTTGAGGGTTATGAGAAGTTATTGCAGCAGTTGAGCGGCTAGGACAACTCGCTGAGGCGTGAACACCTCAGCTACGCAAAACCAAAGGACGCTCAAGCGCCCTCGCGTGCAGGTCGTCGAGCGTCTCTTAGCGATTTTCAGATTAACACGAAATTCTACAATCCGACCCCCTCTCCGCCGCGTGGGACGCGACGTGTCGCGCGGGGGCACGGGGAGTGAGGTAAACCGGCAAACGCACACCCGCACGCGCCGCTTTCTAATCTAGTCTTAATCCCAGACCGGGCGACATATGGTAAGGTAATCCACCGGGGAGCGCAGCCGGTTGGGGATGAATTGAGTAAGCAACGGTATGCGTATTTTTTGGACACTTGAAAATTTCGGACGGAGCGATATTCCCGACGTCTTGATCGTCGCCGTGATCCTGTTTGCGGCGAGTCTGCTGCTGCGCGGCTCCCAGGCGACACCACTGCTACGCGGCACAATCGTCGTGATCCTGATCCTGGGTCTGCTCACCACCGTGCTAGACTGGATCGCGTTCCGCTGGCTATTGAATCACCTCGTCATCGCCACCGTGATCGCCATTCCCGTGATCTTCCAACCCGAACTGCGCCGCGCCCTGGAACGCGTGGGCCGCACCGGGGTCAGCGATTTTTTCAGCCGCACGCCCGCCTTCAGCCCAGAGGAACAGATGATCGAAGCCATCTGCGCCACCGCGTCGCGGCTCTCTGAACGGCGACACGGCGCGCTAATCGTGCTGGAACGCGGCGAACCGCTGGACGAGTTCATCGCCACTGGCGTGCCGCTGGACTCAGACATTAGTCCGCAGCTCTTGCTCACGATTTTCTGGCCCAAAACCGAACTCCACGACGGCGCGGTGATCGTCCGCGAGGGCCGCGTAGCGAGCGCCGCCTCGGTGCTGCCGCTGTCGTCAGGACGCAATCTCGCGGATCGTAAACTGGGCACGCGTCACCGCGCGGGGCTGGGCATCAGCGAAGTGTCCGACGCGCTGTGCGTAATTGTCTCGGAGGAAACCGGACGCATCTCCGTCACAAACCGGGGCCGCATGATCCGCCGCCTGGACGCCGCGCGTCTGCGCACCATGCTCACCGCGCTCTACACCAACAGCCAACCCGATATCCAGTGGCCCTGGACGCCGCTCGTGATCCGCGCCCGCGACCGCTGGGACCGGCTGCGGGACCAGCGTCGTTCGCGCCGCGCGGCGTAACACGAGGTTCACTAGATTCTAGAAACTGGATGAAAACCACACATGGTAAAAGCTGATTTTCTCAGAAACTTGTACTACATTACCCATATCGACAACATCCCTTCAATTCTAGAGAGAGGCATACTGTCACATCGTCGAATTGTTGAAGAGGATATTCCTTACACACGAATTGATGACAAAGAGATTGTGGATCGCAGAAAAACCATATCAACGCCAAACGGACACGTTCTGTGGGATTACGCTAATCTCTATTTCCGCGCACGAAATGCAATGCTATTCAAAGTCATCCACAAAGTTGGAAAAGACAATGTCGCGATTTTAGTTGTATCGCCAGATGTTAAAGACCTTAGTGGAGTGTTCATTACAACAGGAAACGCAGCCGCCAACGCTTCCGAGATGCTTCAAGCAAATGAAGGCATCAAAACCTTGTATCAGATGCGCAAAGACCTTGAGGTAACATATTGGAAAGATTACGACGGCACAAAACGAAAAACTATGGCCGAGTGTCTTGTTCCAGATTTCGTTCCGCCTGACAAAATCAACATGATATATGTAGCCGATGAACCCACTAGTAAGAAAGTCAAAAAAAACATCGGCGAACGCGTTCCGGTTTCATGTGACCCCGATCTTTTCTTCCAACCGTTCCGCACCTATCGAATATCAAAGAACTTAATCCTTGTCGACGGGGACATGTTCTTCACTCGCGCTCAAACGCTCACAATAAGTGTGAATACTGTCGGCGCAATGGGAAAAGGATTAGCCTCGCACGCGAAAAACTTATTTCCAGATGTATATGTGGAGTTTCAACGTGTGTGTCGCAGCAAAGAACTCCAGATGGGTCAGCCTTTCCTTTATCAACGTGAATCCACCCTGGACTGGGATATTTGCGATGATCCGGGCGATCCAGGGATAAGCAAGTGGTTTCTGCTGTTCCCTACAAAGAACCATTGGAAGAAACCCGCGGATTACGACGGAATCGAGCAAGGTTTGCAGTGGATTGTAGCCAACTATCAAGAAATGAGAATCCGCTCTTTGGCAGTCCCTGCACTTGGTTGCGGTCTCGGTCAACTTGCATGGGAAGATGTCGGCCCACTTATGGGACAATACCTGTCACAACTGCGTATCTCTGTAGCGATCTACCTGCCAAGAGAGAAAATACCACCCGCAGATCAACTAACTCCAGAGTTCATACTATCTAAATCCTAGAAACTGGCTCCGAAGTCTATGCGCATTAAGCTGTTTTCCCAATCTAACCTGCAACAC
>CBEVZO010000606.1:0-3091 GCA_965554365.1 uncultured Anaerolineae bacterium | reverse complement strand
AACAAACGCATCCGCAACTTGAGGTCATCGTGGCAGACAATGCCTCGAAAGATGACTCGCGCACGCTGCTGGCAGAACGATATCCAGAAGTGCGCGTGATCGCGCTGCCGGAGAATCGCGGCTTTACAGGCGCGTGTAACGCGGGCATGGAAGCGGCGCAGGGTGAGTTCGTCGCCTTGCTCAACAACGACACAGAGGTTGATCCAGGCTGGGCAACAGCAGTGAACGACGCGTTTGCGCGGTATCCTGACGCAGGAATGATCGCGTCGAAAATGTTGCTCTTTGATCGTCGTGACCACTTCCACACCACCGGAGACCTGTACCGTGTGAATGGCCGGTTGGCGAATCGCGGCGTATGGGAACGCGACACCGGCCAATATGACGAGGAAGAATACGTCTTCAGCGCGTGCGGCGGCTCGTCGGCATACCGGCGCACCATGCTAGACGATATTGGCCTGCTCGATGACGACTTCTTCTTCTCGTGCGAAGATATGGACCTGGGGTGGCGCGCACAACTCGCCGGGTATCGCTGCATTTACACACCGCACGCCGTAGTGTATCATCAACTGGCAGCGACAGGCGGCGGTGTCACAGCCAGTTATCACGACGGGCGCAACATGATCTGGCTACTGATCAAGAACTATCCGTCGGCGCTGTGGCGCAAACATGCAGGGAAAATCCTGCGCGCGCAGTTCGCATTAGCCTGGGAAGCACTCCGGGCGTGGCGTGGTGCGGCAGCGCGTGCCCGACTGCGTGGGATGCTTGCGGCACTACGTGGAGTTCCTAACATGCTGCGCAAACGGCGGCGGATTCAACGAGATCGCCGTGTATCTATAGAGTACATCGAGTCCATACTGGCCCCCGTGTCAGATGTGCAAAGCGAGTAATGGTAGTGACCGTGAACGATTCCCTAAACGCCCCCCACCTGTCCATCGTCATTCCGGCGTATGACGAAGAAGAACGCCTCCCACAAACGATGGAAGAAATCACCACGTTTGCGGCAGCGAAGGATTATGCGGTCGAGATCGTGGTAATCGACAACAACAGCAAAGACCGCACCGGCGCGATCATCGAGGACTATGCTGCTCGACATCCCAATGTGCGCGGCCTGTTTGAAGGCACGCAGGGCAAGGGCGCAGCCGTCCGCACTGGCATGTTAGCCGCGCGCGGCGCGTACCGCTTCATCTGCGACGCCGATCTCTCGATGCCTATCGAGGAAGTGGACAAATTCCTGCCGCCGCAGCTTGAGGAGTTCGACATTGCCATCGCCTCGCGCGAGATCGCAGGCGCAAAACGTTATGGCGAACCCTGGTATCGTCACCTGATGGGCCGCGTGTTTAACACCATTGTGCGCTGGTTTGCTGTGTCCGGCTTGCAGGATACACAATGCGGCTTCAAAATGTTCCGTGCCGAAGTTGCCGAGGACATCTTCCCACTGCAAACAATGAATGGGTGGAGTTTCGACGTTGAGATTCTCTACGCCGCCCGGCAGCGCGGATTCGGCATTGTCGAAGTACCGATCAATTGGTACTACAAGGCGAACACGCGCATCCACCCGATCCGCGATTCGATCAACATGTTCGTGGAAGTGTTCAAAATTCGGCGCAAGGGAAAAAGCGGCATCTACCAACGTCAATAGCACGGACAACAACCATGTCTCAGGCTGATCTCCAGTACGAATATCGCCTGCGGGCACAAGGGTTCCACCGCATCGCCGGGCTGGACGAAGCCGGACGCGGCGCATGGGCGGGGCCAGTGGTCGCGGGCGCGGTGATTCTGCCGCTGGACCGCTTCGATCTCGCCAACACACTGCACGGCGTGAACGACTCGAAACAACTCACACCCGCCCAACGCGAAGCCCTCGTGCCGCGCATCATGGCGGTGGTCGTCGCGGGCGGTGTCGGACACGCTACGCATCAGGAGATCGACACATTAGGCATCGTGCCCGCCACCAAGCTCGCGATGCGGCGCGCACTCGCCTGTTTGGACACTGCGCCTGACACATTGCTGATCGACGCGCTAGCATTACCGGAAGTCCCGCTGCCCTGCACCGCACTGATCAAAGGTGACCAAAAATCGTTGAGCATCGCAGCGGCGAGCATCCTGGCGAAAGTGGCGCGCGATCATTTCATGAACGAACTAGACACGGCACATCCGCACTACGGTTTTCGGCTGCACAAGGGGTACGGCACGGCGCTGCACCAACATACACTGCGTATATTCGGCCCCTGCGAGGTGCATCGTATGACATTTGCCCCAATACAAGAATTGCTCAACCCCAATCACGAGAGCGGCGACACATGAAACTCGCGCTGGTCCATGACTGGCTTAATCAGATCGGTGGCGCGGAAGATGTCCTTGACCATTTCGTGCGCTACTATCCCGCTGCGCCGGTCTGCACCAGCATGTATGCGCCGGACCTGATGCCGCCCGTGTATCGTGAGTGGAACATCCACTCAACCTGGATGGACCGTCTGCCGGGTATCCACACGCATCACCAACGGTATCTACCGCTGTATCCGCTGGCATGGCGCGGTGTAGACCTCTCCAATTATGACGTGGTGCTGAGCAACAAAAGCGGTTTCTGTCACGGCGTGCATACCGGCCCGGAGACACTGCACGTCTGCTACTGCCTCGCACCAACACGCTACATTTGGAATCTGGAAAGTTATCTGGACCGCGAGCAATTTGGCACAAGCATACGCCTCGCCGCGCAGACCGTCGCACACCTGTTCCGGCGTTGGGATTATGCTGCCGCGCAGCGTGTGGATCATTTCATCGCGATCAGCCGCGAGATTCAGGAGCGCATCCGGCGTTTCTACAACCGCGAGTCCACGATCATCTATCCCCCCGCCGAGGTTGCGGAACGCTTCACACCATCCGATGTGACCGAGGATTATTTCCTGGTCCTCTCGCGTCTGGTTCCCTATAAACGTATCGATCTGGCGGTGCAGGCATGTACCCGGTTAGGACTTCCGCTGCTCGTTGGTGGCAAGGGACGCGACCTCGAACGCCTTGCCGCGCTGGCTGGCCCTACCGTGAAGTTCCTCGGCTTTGTGCCGGATGACGACGTACCGGACCTGTTCGCACG
>CBEVZO010000605.1:0-3097 GCA_965554365.1 uncultured Anaerolineae bacterium | reverse complement strand
GTGGCGTTTTTCAGCGCCGACGTGTCGCGCCCCACGCTGCTGGATGATCACGCGCCCTTTGACCTGCTGATCGATGTGGGTTGTCTGCACGCGCTCAAGGCGGAGGCGCAGGCGGGTTACGCGGCGAACCTGCGGCGGTTGGCGGCTCCCGGCGCGACGATGCTGCTCTACGCGTGGCTGCCCCTGATCCGGCGCGGGCGTCCGGCAGGCTTCGACGCGAACGGTCTGCGCGATCTGCTCGCTCCAACGTTCACGATCACCGATCATGTGGTGAGTGACGACACGCAGAGGGGCTATTCGAGCGCATGGTATTGGTTGCAACGGACGGAGCAGACCTAATGACGCGTGTGCTACTGATGTTCCTCGACGGTGTTGGTCTCGGTGACGACGATCCAACGACGAATCCGTTTGTTGCTGCGCATATTCCCACGCTCGACGCGCTGGCGGGCGGGCAACCCTGGCTGCGCTCCACGCCGCGTCAAGATAACGGTCGCGCACTGTTCATTCCCTCCGATCCGCGCCTGGGCATTCCCAAGCGTCCACAGAGCGCCACCGGTCAGGCGACCATCGTCACCGGACGCAACATCGCCGCCGAGATCGGCGAGCATTACGGCCCGCGCCCCAACCGTCCGATTCGCGCCATTCTGGACGAGGATAACCTGTTTAAGCGCCTCGTGGCAGCGGGCAAAACCGCCGCGCTAATCAATGCGTATCCGCCCGGCTTTTTTCGCGCGCTCGAAAGCGGTCGGCGGCTCCCCTCATCGATCCAGCAGTCTGTGTTGTCGGCGGGCTTGCCGTTGTTCACGGATCATGATATGTATTCAGGTCGCGCGATGAGTCCCGATTGGACCGGCGAGGGCTGGCGCAGCGAACTCGGGTACGCCGATACGCCCGTGTTCACACCTGCCGAGGCTGGCGCTAAACTCGCGGCGCTGTGTGCGGAGCGCGATTTCACGTTTTTCTCGCATTGGGTGTCGGATATTATCGGGCATCGCGGTCCGTTTGAGCGCGGCGTCGAGTTGCTAGAACTGTTCGACGGCGTGATGGCGGGGCTGCTCGATGTCTGGGACGATGAGGCGGGGCTGATTGTGATCACCAGCGATCACGGTAATATGGAAGACCTTAGCATAGGCAAGCATACCGAAAACGACGTGCCGACTGTCGTGATTGGGGCCGCGCGCCACATTTTCGCGAACGGCCTCACCGATCTGACTGGCATCACGCCGGGGGTGCTACGTGTGATGGGGTTGGAGGAGTAAGCATGGAGTACACACCGGAATTAGAAGCACACATCGGGCAGTGGGCCGAGGGGCAGGTTCCCCCGGAGCGCGTCGAGCATGTGCGCGGCGTGGTGATCACCGCGTCCCGGCTAGCGGATCGTTATGCGCCCGGTGAGGCGCGGCGTGTGCGGTTGGGGGGCTGGATTCACGATGTCGCGAAAGCGTGGGATGATGCGCGGCTGTTGGCCTATGCCGAAGCACACAATTTGCCGATCAGCGATATCGAGCGTGTTGTGCCGATGCTGCTACACGGTGCGGTGAGTTATGCGCTCGCCGCAACACACTTTGGCCTGAACGATGACGCACTGCGCGAAGCCTGTGCGCTGCACACGACTGGCGCGCCGGGGATGTGTATGGCCGCCAAGATTGTCTTTCTCGCGGACCTCTGCGAACCCACGCGCAACTTCAAGCGTGTCAAACGCCTGCGCGCCACCCTCGATCACAACCTCAACTCCGCGCTGCTGCTCGCGGCGGATATCACGTTGCGTCACTTGATCAAAAGGGGCCGCATCATCGATCCGCGCGGCGTGGCCCTGCGCAATGCGCTGCTGTTGGCGGGCGCGACCTACACGTAAGCTCAACGCGAATCACACATCAATCCTCAAACCGCGCATACGGGGGCGGCGTGGCATACGTCGTCATGCCGATTATGCGATAGCCAAGTTGCGCGTAGAGGCCCAATCCCTCTGTTGACGACAGCAGCGCCGTCGTGCGGACGCCGCGTGCTTCCAAATCGTGCAGGATGCCGCGCATGATCGTCACTGCGTAACCCCGGTGGCGATATAGGGGGCTTGTGCCGACGTTCCACACCGTCGCCACGTCGCCATATACCGCGACTGTCGCACACGTCACTGCTAGATCACCGGTCAGCAGCAGGTAATGGGCCACTGCCGGGTGCAGGAGATGGTCGGCGCGTGCCAGGCGGCGCAGGGCGGGTACAGCGGTATTGAACGCATCGCGCATCACACGGATTAGTGTGTCTAGCGCGTCTCGCGTCCGTACGCGCACCAACTGCGTTTCCAGGCGCGTGGGCAGCAGCACCGGCGGGCCATCCAGCACCATCAGCGGCGATCCCCAGCGGTCATCGTAGCGGCGCGCGGCCAGTAGATCGCCCGCCCCCGGCATGAAGGTGTCCGTGACCATCACGCTCCAGGTGGCGTCATACGGCGCGAAGAATGCCTCGGCGGTGTCCAGCACATCGCTCGTCAGCGCGTCCGGCGTGTGCGGCATGAGGTGATTCGCTCCATTGAGCTTGGGATGCCCGCAGTAATTGAGCGTACACGCGCCAACGGTCTGTGTGATGGCGGTGGGCCAGTCGCGGAAAATATGACCGTAGAAGTTGTCGATAGCGGCCAGTACCGGAGCCAGCAGGGGATCGGCGGTGGTGGGTCGGGGCGTGGGCATGTGGGTCACAGCGTTTACCATCCCTCGGCCAGCGGTAGCACAAAGGTGACGGTTGTGCCTGCCCCTGGTTCGCTCTCCGCCCAGATACGCCCGCCGTGCCGGTCGATGATCGCTTTAACGAACGTCAGCCCGATGCCGCCGCCAGGGACCGCGCGTACACGCTCATCGGTCGAGCGCCACAGCCGGTCCCAGATGTGGTTTAGTTCGTCGGCGTTCATGCCGATGCCCCGGTCGCCCACTGAGCAGTACACGTGTACATCGGTTTGCCACGCGTGTAGCGCCACATTTGTCGCGGGTGATGAATAGCGCACGCCGTTTTCGAGCAGATACACCACCGCTTGCTTCAGGCGTTCGGGATCGCCGATTACGGTGGGCACGGGGTCTTGAATGCTGGTGACGATGGTGATGTCGCG
>CBEVZO010000604.1:0-3099 GCA_965554365.1 uncultured Anaerolineae bacterium | reverse complement strand
CGTGCCACAACAGGTTTTCAATTTCCAGCGTCGCGGCAGCTTCCGTACCCACCTGGGCCACCGTTTCCATTTCCGTCGCGCGGCGCTGCGAATCAGAAAACAGGCGCGCGTTGTTCACCGCGACCGCCACCTGTGAGGCCAGTGTGCCCAATACCTGCGCATCTTGTGCGGTGAAGTATCCCACTTCCGTTGACTGCACGTCCAGCACGCCGATGACGGTATCACCCACCACCAGCGGGATCGCCATTTCCGAGCGCGTTTCGAGGAGCAACGGGTTGGGCAGGAAGTCCGCTGCGGTGGTGACATTCTCCACCAGCACCGCTTCGCCCGTACGCGCGGCACGCGCCACAAGGCTGCGTTCGTGATTGAATGGAATGTGGTGGCCTGCGTCTACCATGTGACGGCCCGGCTGGCCCGCTCCGGCGCGCAGCATCAAGTGTTCGCCCGTGTCATCCAGCAGATAAATGTGGGCGTGGTAGAGGTCAAAGCGTTCTTTGGTCAGATCCGACACGTGCCACAACAGGTTTTCAATTTCCAGCGTCGCGGCAGCTTCCGTACCCACCTGTGCCACCGTTTCCATTTCAGAAGCACGACGGCGGGTTTCCTCAAACAAGCGATCTCGTTCCGCCTGTGCTTCGAGGCGCTCGGTGATGTCGCGGAACGTGACCACAGCACCCACCACGTCGCCTTCCTGCACGATAGCGTTAGCTGTCAGTTCTACCGGGAAGGATGTGCCATCCTTGCGCCAGAACAGTTCATCATCCGATGTACGTGACCTACCATCTTGCAATGTCGCGTGAATGGGACATTTTTCTTCAGGATAGGGCGTACCGTCGCGGCGCGTGTGATGCATCAAGGTATGGTGATGCTGACCAATGAGTTCGCCGACATCAAACCCATCCATTGCGCTCGCTGCCGCGTTCACAAACGTCATGTTGCCGTTGCGATCCAGACCATAAATACCTTCACCCGCCGACCCCATGATCAAGTCCACGCGGTCGAGCGCGTCGCGCGTATCATCAAACGCGCGGAACTGGTCGAGCGCCGCCGCCACACGTTCAGCGATACCGTCCACCAGAGCCATTTCTTCAGCAGTCCATTCACGTTCAGCATCTTCGCCCAGCGCGAGCTGCCCGATCACCTGATCGCGCAACTTCACCTCGCGGGTGAGCATACCGGGCTGGTCGCCGCCATCTGCTTCCATGTCGGCAGCCAACGGTTCCACGTTTTGCAGATCATAACGATAGCCCACACGCTCCCCAGAGGCCACACGGCCCAGGTAGCTTTCCCAGGTTTGTGCAGTCAAGCGCCGAGAAACAGCATTCGATTGTTCAACCGCAGCTTGCGTTTCGGCATACGCCTGCGCACTACGCAGCGCAGACGCCAACTGGCTCGCCATCGCCTCGAACACCGGCAGGTTGTCTTCACGGAACGTCTCAGCCTTGGTGGCCTGCATATCCAGCACCCCGATCACTTCATCACCCACAATCAACGGGATCGCCACTTCCGAACGTGTTTCGGGAAGCAGCGGGTTGGGCATATGGATATCGCTCAACTCGGTGTTCGCCACCAACACCGGGCGCTGTGTCTGCACGGTGCGGGCCACGATGGACGTTTCGCGCAAATTCAGGCGATGCCCGCGTTCCATCAACTGCGCCCCCACCTCGCCTGTACCAGAGCTTAGCACCGCATAGCGGTCTGCATCGTCGATCAAATACACCTGGGTGTAATACAGGCCAAACTGCTGCCGGACGTATTCTGTGATGAGGGGCAGCAAGTCCTCTTGCTGATAGATACGCGTGGCAAGCTGCCCAACTTCGAGCGTCAGGAACAAGTCACGGGTGCGCGCCTCAACGCGCGACTCCAGCGTTCCCACTATCGTCTGCAACTGCTCGGCCATGACGTTGAACACCCCAGACAGCACCCCGATCTCGTTGCGCTGCCGGGTTTGCGCGCGGACCGCCAGGTCTCCACCCGCTAGCTGCGACGCGGTCTGTGTGAGCGCCTCAATCGGGTTGGAGAAACGCGTTGCCACAAACACACCGATCCCCACCGCTGCCGCAGCGAGCGCAATAGTCAGAATAAGGATGATGTTCTGGGCGTCGTTGTAGTCTTGCAGCGCCTCGTCTTCGTCAATTTCCGCGAGCAACGCAGCCTGCAGAGCGTCTACCCAGCGATACACGCCCAGGATGGGCACGCCGCGATAGTCATCATAAAGCCCGGAGCCGCTGATGCCTTCCAGGGCGCGGTTAATGCCATAGCTCTGATAGGCCCGGTTCTGCGAAAAGCCCTCAAAACGACTCTCGGTGAGCAGGAAGTTACTCTGCGCGCTGATGAGATACGTTTCACCCGTCTCACCCATACCAGCGCTTTCGAGCATAATGCCGCTCAACGTATCCAGGTTCAGCCGCGCCGCCAGCACACCGATAACCTCGCCGTCGTCGATCACTGGCGTCGTCGCCACCATCACCAAATCCCCCGTGATTTCATAATACGGGAATTGCACGTAGGACTGTACCAGGCTCGAAGTGAAATACGGTTTGCGCCGCACACTTTGGCCTACCCGATCAGGATCAGAAGCGATCAACACCGTACCTTCATCTACACCGTAGAAGAAGTATTCCGCCACACCCTCGTGACTGCTCTGAGCATCAGCGAGCAACACGTTCAACTCACCATAAGCGAACCCTACATCAGGTTGCTCGACGATGATCCCAAAGTAATTCAGTGTGGTATTGCTCGCCAGAATCAACTCCAGCGATTCCTGGCTGGTGACGATCCAGCGGTCGATGGCCTGTGCTTTTAGCTCTGCCACCGATTCAAGCTGGCTGATGACCTGATCCTCGGTCGTTTGCCGGACCTGCGTCAACGTGATATACGCGATGATGACAATCGGCACAATAACCAGGACCAAAAACATCAGAGCCAGACTCCAGCGTGATTGACGCCACCAAGGTAGACGTGTCTGGACCACCTGTGCGTCGGCTCGTGTTTGTTTGGGTTCTGCAATTACACTCATAGTCCGCGCCTCTTTTGACTATTCCGCGTTGCAGCAAAGCTCAATGCGATTATAAGGTTACTCGTAGTATGCGTTCACAA
>CBEVZO010000603.1:0-3102 GCA_965554365.1 uncultured Anaerolineae bacterium | reverse complement strand
CCGCAGGTCGCGCTACTCGCGCGGCCTGCCTTGTCGTTTTAGTCTAAAGTCCAATACATAACTGAGGGCTATATATAGCCGACGCAACCGTTATTCTAAGCATGCATCATTGTCAACCAGCGGGGCCATTGGGGATTCAGATCGTCCCCTGGTCTATTGGTGAGCCGTTCTTGCTGCGATCCATCCGGTCGCATCCGGTAGATCTCCGGGTTTCCGTCGCGTTCGGATACAAACACGATCCATTCCTTATCGGGAGACCACCCAGCGTGTCGATCATCCCCGGAAGCGGTAGTTAAACGTTGGCGGTCCGTTCCGTCCGGTCGCATGATGTAAATGTCGAGGTCACCTGCCTGACTCGACTCAAATACAATCCACTCGCCGTCCGGGGACCAATTCACGCCCCTGTTAAGGTAATCAAAATTGCCATCGGTGATGCGTTGCCTATTAGTGCCATCCACTCGTATCCGATAAAGCTGGCTGTCGAAATACCCAAACATGATCCATGTTCCATCGGGGGACCATACCGGGTCAACCACATGTCCATCAAAGTTGGTGAGGTCTCGCCCGCCTGATCCATCAGCCCGTCCAATGTAAAGATTGGGCAGTGATTCAGCAATACTCATCGAGTACGCGATCCATTCGCCGTTTGGGGACCAGACCGCAGACGGAATCCACCCGCTTTTGATCAGATCTTGACCCGATCCGTCAGGTCGCATTCTGTAAATATTGTTGAATAGCACTCCCGTCCCCCTAAACATAATCCAAGCGCCATCTGGAGACCAGGCTGGTTCCCATGCTCTCTCTTCGGTAAGCCGTTGCACATCTGTCCCATCGGCACGCATGCGGTAGATCGCGGTTTCCCCATCCCGATCCGACTCAAACGCAATCCACTCGCCATTTGGGGACCAGGTGGGGTTTCTTCCTGACGCTTCAGTAAGCCGTTGCACATCTGTCCCATCGGCACACATACGGTAGATCGCGGTTTCCCCATCCCGATCCGACTCAAACGTAATCCAACTCGACTGCAAGTCCGGATTTTGGCCTTGCCCCGTCTGGACTCCAGTCATGAGCGTCAACAGTGCAACTATCAATGCACTCACCCTGCGCAGCACAACCATGATTATTTCTCCTCAACATAAACTATAGATACTGCCATCTAACATATACATCCAGCGCCCGCATCCGAATTGACTCACTGTCTGCGGGGTAACTCTCTATTTTGGGTAGCTGCAAGGTCATCGGGTGTTAGTTGATATCGGATTAGGAATTAGTAACAGTTTTCCCGGAGGCGCCCTCACCTGTAATGTAGACCCAGTCCTATTATCGGTTGGTTTCTTTTGACGGAAGCAATGGGCAACCAGTGACGAGTCTACGGCGAGCCTATCAAGGGCCTACGCGGTGTTTGATGCCAGGGTAAATTGCGTGGGAGTCGGGTAGTTTGGGCAGCGTAGGGGCGTGACCGACCGTTGGTCGGCGGCAATACGCCCGCGCTATAGCACGTGTTATCCATCCTTCTTCTTGCGCCCCGCGAAGATCGGGATCGGCTCGTCGATGCGGTGACGGAGTGCGTCGGCCCAATCATCCGCCGCGCGCACCACGAACCCGGTCACCGTGAAGCCGGAGTCGTCGTCAGCATCATCTGGGGCATCATGCTCGATACGCAGCAGACTCGCACTCTCACGCCCGCGTCCCTCGTGTAGCACGTCGATGCGCGTGATCGTGTCCAGCGGGATCGCGTCGCGCCAGTTGAACAGCAGCCGGTCCGGCGCGAGGTACAGGTCGCCGTCGCGGTCCTCGGACCACTCACCGTAGATGTCCTGTGCCATGCGTGTAGCGGGCATGGGACCAAAATCGACCGTGCGCCCGCCGCAGTCGTAGACCGGCAGATCGCTGTGCGTACTCAATGCCCGCGCGATGTCCTGCGGATCGTCGGCCAGCAGCACCGCGACGCGCCAACCGTCCGGCTCTGTGTAATGCAGTGCGAGGGCGCGCAGTTGCCGGGATGTGCCAGGGGTGACACGCACGGACACAGTACACAGCATCAGCCGGCACAGACGATCAAACGGCAGCGCAAAATCGACGCGGTGATCGCGGTGGCCCTCAAACACGACGCGCCCGTCCGTGACACCCAGCGCACCAAACACGCCGTCCCGATAGACCATTTGCGGCAGCGGCCCATAGCTCACTGCGCCGACCGGCCCGAAGTGCACGCGTTGACCGGCGCGCATCCATGCGGTGCGCGTGTCGATGACGTGTGCCCGCCGGGCGCGCTGCGTGATCCACCGTCTGCCGAGTCCGCCCAGCAGCAGCGATCCGATCATCCCGCCCACCGCGACTTCGATCATGCGTTAACCGCCCCAAATCCGTTCCCAGATCACGTTCGGCGATTCCTGCCGCATCCACACGTTGCCGTGCTTCGGCGGGAACCAGATCGCGTGATAATCCGTGTCGAGATATGGCCCCGCGTCCTGCGGCTGGACCCACAGTTCGAGGACCACATCGGGCTGCAATTCCCCGATGGAATACGCGTAATCCCACTTCATGTGGCCCGGTTTCAGTTCGGGGATGAGTGTGCGATCCATTGGCAGGTGGGCAATCGTCGCGTCGTTTTTACCGAGCAGGTCCACGTAGGGGCGATCCGTAAAATAGGGGATGATGCCCGCGCCGCTGAGCGCGACGGTCGCGTCCTCGGTGGTCAGCCAGTCCAGTAGCAGCGCCTGCTCCACCTTCGCGCCGTTCTCATCCGCATACAGCGACGGTCGGATCAGCAACCATTCTTCGAGCGCGCCGGTCCCGTAGGTGTAATTTACGCTCACCAGCAGCACCGCGCCCAACGTGATCACGCCCATCTGCGCCAGGGCGGGGGAGAAGTGAACCGCCTTCCCCTCTCCAACGCTTGCTTGCAAGCGTCTTGGCTGGGAGAGGGGGCCGGGGGGTGAGGTGGGTTTAATTGCACCATACACCGCCATGATCATCGCCCACAGCAGCACAAACCACAGCGGCATGGCGATGCTGAGATAGCGGTTCGCGCCGCCGTAATGTTCCCATGCGTCCCCTCCCACGTAGGTGTTGTAGATCATCTGGCCCATGAACAGCCACGCC
>CBEVZO010000602.1:0-3102 GCA_965554365.1 uncultured Anaerolineae bacterium | reverse complement strand
TATAAAGCGATTGAACAGCTACAACTTACAGCGCGCATCGTAGAGCAGCTTGGCCGCCAGTTTGAGCTAGCGATTGTCTACAGCAATCTCGGCGAAACCTATGCCGAACTGTATGCGATGGACAAGGCGCTGGAATACCATCAGAAAGCACTCGAATTGGTCGGGCTAGAACGCGCCAACGCCGACCTGATTCGCAACTACGGGACCGATCTGATCGCGGTGGGGCGCACCGAGGAAGGGCTGCACTACCTCAACCTTGCGCTCG
Organism: uncultured Anaerolineae bacterium; assembly: GCA_965554365.1. Taxonomy (GTDB): domain Bacteria; phylum Chloroflexota; class Anaerolineae; order Aggregatilineales; family Aggregatilineaceae; genus CAYRNY01. The sequence continues at coordinate 2,837 of CBEVZO010000602.1, read as the reverse complement.
AACGCGCCCAGCAAACTAATGATCCCGACATGATTGCCCAGGTGCAATACAGTCTTGCGCGCTACGAACTGGCAATGGGAAACCTCGATGCAGCGGTCGAACACGGCAAAGCGTTACAGGAAATTGCGGAACGGCTAGATTCACTGCGGCATCGCATCCGGGGCATGATCATCCTGGGCGAAACTTCACGTCAGAAGGGTGATGATGGCGCAGCACGGATTGTGTTCAACGAAACGTCGATGCTGGCGCAGAAAAGCGCGGACCGCAGCACGATCTGGCGCACACACGCGGCACTGGCGTCCCTGCTTCAAGACACCATGCCCCAGGTTGCCGAGATTCACCGGCGTATGGCTGCCGAGATGATGAACACCATTCTCACTGGCATTGAAGATGAAGAACTGCGCGCCGCCTTCCAAAACGCAGCGCCGGTACAGGCCGTTTTGGGTCACGATGCATAAGCACGACCGCCGTCACAACACAACCCTACGATCTCCGGCCCCTTGTGGTATAGTTAACGTCGCTATATACATGGTAAGCATTAGATAGGGATCGTAATGAAAGTTGATCGACTGGTACACCACAGCCGTGAGTTATTGGGGCTGGACCTCAACGCGGAAATGCAGCACGCCTTCGGGCACTATGCCGATGAACTGCTGACATGGAACGAAAGCACCAACCTGACCGCGATCACTGATCCCGAAGCAATTGAGATGCGACATTTCCTCGACTCGTTGTCGGTGATTTTGGCGGTTCCCTTCGCCTCCGGCCAGCGTGTGATCGATGTGGGTACAGGTGCGGGCTTCCCCGGTTTGCCGCTGCGTCTGGTCTACCCGCAAATCGAACTCACACTGCTTGAAGCCACTGCCAAGAAAGCCTCATTCTTGGGCCACCTCGCCCAATCGCTCAAGCTGGACAATATCCGCATTCTGAATCAGCGCGCCGAAGAAGCAGGACAAGATACCGATACCCGCGAGCAGTTCGACATTGTGCTGGCGCGCGCAGTGGCCGGGATGTCGGTGCTGATGGAATATTTGCTGCCTTTGTGCAAAGTGGGGGGCTGCTGCGTGGCGCTCAAGGGGGAAAGCGCGGCTGCCGAAGTACAACAAGCTGAACATGCGCTGCGGATTCTGGGTGGTCATGTCAAGAAAATACTGCCGGTGGAACTGCCGCGTGTCACCGAAACACACCATCTCGTGATTGTGGAGAAAACCGCCGCGACGCCGCCTAAGTATCCGCGCCGACCGGGGATGCCCTCCAAGCGCCCGTTGGAAAACTAACGCGGCACGCAACACGTCAATCTGCGCTGTTGGCGTCCGACACAGCGACAATCTGCCCCTCGTGAATGTGCCAGCGCGTCGCCCGCGCAAGAAAATCGGCGGTGAAGATGCCCGGCTCCGTCGTAGTGAGCAATGCCTGCGACACACCCCGCACACGGTCCAACAGATAGGCACGGCGCTCCGCGTCTAATTCTGCGATCACCTCATCCAACAACAGCACCGGCCACTCACCCACCGCATCGTACATCCACGCCAACTCCGCCAACTTAAGCGCCATCACGGCGGTGCGCGCCTGTCCCCGCGACCCATACAACCCCAGATCGCGCTCATTCACCATCAATCGCAGTTCGTCCCGCTGCGGCCCACTGAGCGTTATCCCGCGCGCGATCTCCTCGCTGCGCATCTCGCTGAGCCGTGCCGCATATTGGTCCGCGATCTCGCGCTCACTCATCTGGCGGTTGAGGTCCAGGCCCAGCACCTCAAACGACAACTGCCCAGAGTTCCGCGCCGTCGCTGTGAAGCCGGGGCGATAGTTTAGCTGCAAATCCTCAGTGCCGCCGGATAAATCGTGGTGGATGCGCCGCGCCCTCACTTCGAGTTCGCGCAACAACCGCTGCCGTCCCGCGATCACCACCGCGCCGGACGCCGTGAGTTGGCCGTTCCAGTATTCTAGTTGATCGGGACTGGCGTAGCCCTCACCAATCTGCTTGAGCAACGCGTTACGTTGGCTGAGTACCTTCTCGAAATTGCTCAACGCCTGACAGTAGTCCGGGTCAGTCTGGCACAACGTCACGTTCATATACCGGCGGCGTTCGGCGGGCGGCCCCTCAACCAACACAAGGTCCTGCGGCAAAAACAACACCACGTTCACCTGCCCGATCAAATCCATCACGCGCTTTGCCACACCGTTAACCTGGATCGTTTTGCTCAGCCGCGCCCCGTTGGCCCCGTCCTCGCCCTGCATGAGCGTGATCGCAATGCGCTTGAGCGTCCCTGTCTGACTGACCACGTGCGCCTCGATACGCGCATACGCCATGAGTTCGCGATCCACATGCCAGTTGATCAACTGCCGGTCGGAGGTAGTGTAGGGTGAGCGCGCGGTGGCGAGGTAATAGATCGCTTCGAGCAAGCTGGTTTTGCCCTGGGCGTTAGCGCCGTGCAGCAAAATCGGACCCTCTGGCAGCGACATATCCAGCCGGGCATAGTTGCGGAAGTTATGCAGCGCGAGATGCTCAATACGCATAGATCACCGGGAGAATACAGTAGCACAGGTGTGCAGGTTCAGGTTCGCCAAGTATACCGTTCCTGGTGCAGCAAACCCACTACAGTCCTGCGCACCCTGCACCCGCTACACATCCAGCAGGACCACCATGCGCAACCGGAACGCCAGATACAGCGCGCGGAAGAACTGCTTCAACGTGGCAACCGAAACATCGTCATGGCGCGTGCGAACGTGCAAAAACGGTACATGCGCCTCGACCCACGTCTCCGACGGCGGATCGGCAAGCTGCATAATGGTATCCGCGTCCAAATCCTGCGACACACCGCCGAAGAATTGCA
>CBEVZO010000601.1:0-3123 GCA_965554365.1 uncultured Anaerolineae bacterium | reverse complement strand
GGGATTTCGTGTGGCTGGCCTTCGTCTGGAACCTGAACTACGGCGCGCAGGCCGGGTGGGACGCCACTAACGACAACGTGCCCTACTCGCTGCTGCGCCCGGAATGGCAAACCTCCCCGGCGTATGAGGCGATTGCGGCGTTCGACTTCCGCAGCAGGTAAACGTGAGCTAACCATCACGTCACCGCACGCCAAACGCGGGTTGCTCCCCGCGCACAAATACGATCTAATAAGTGGGCCATTGTGCCCACTTATTGCGTGTATAGGAGCGCCCCACGATGATCACTCACCCCCGTGTTGTTCATGTAACAAGCCGCGCTAGCGCAGTGCTGTTGTTGTGCGTGCTGATCATCGCTGCGATTCCCGTTCTGCATACCTCTGCCACCGCTGAATGGACATTCCAGGTGGGCATGGTCGTGGAGCCGAATCCCGATCCGAATGTGTATCGCATCTGGACGGGCGAAGTGCGCGACCGGCTCAATTTGCGCTGGATCAAGCAATATGTGCGTTGGGATGAGGTGGAGCCGACTCAGGGCGAGTACGATTGGTCCACGCTGGATGTGCCGCTGCAAGTAGCGCAAGAATATGGCGTACAGGTGCTGCTCACCATCAGCACAGCACCGGACTGGTCGCGTGACGCCAGCACGCTGTCCCCCTATCGCACCGGACCGCCCATCGATCCGCAACGTTACGCGGATTTTCTGGGCGTGCTGCTTGAACGCTATCCCGATCAGATTCACGCGATTGAAGTCTGGTCGCAAATGAATCTCGACCGGCATTGGAGCTCAACACAGGGATTGAGCGCGGAAGAATACGTCGCGCTGTTGGCGGCAGCGTATGACGCGATCAAGGCCGCCGATCCCGACATCATCGTGATCAGCGGCGCGCCCTCCCCGACCGGCTGGAATGATGGGGTGATGGCCTACGACGATTTTGTGTACCTGGATATGCTGATCGACGCGGGAATGCTGGACACGACCGACTGCATGGGCGCGCACCACAACGGCTACAACATCGGCCCCAGCGTGCCCTGGAACCAGGTGCCCAACGATCCCACCGCGACCTTCCGGGGACCGTTCGATAACTGGCATCACTCGTGGTCGTTCCATAGCACGCTCAAGGGCTACGCGCTGCGCATCTGGGAGGCGGGCTACCGCACACCGCTGTGCGTGACCGAGTTCGGCTGGGCCACCACCGAAGACCTCGATGGCACGCCGCGCGGATTCGAGTTCGCCAACGACAACACGCTGGCGGAACAAGGGCAGTTCATCGGGGAAGCAATCGGCCTGATGGAGCAATGGGATTTCGTGTGGCTGGCCTTCGTCTGGAACCTGAACTACGGCGCGCAGGCCGGTTGGGACGCGAGCAACGATAATGTGCCCTACTCGCTGCTGCGCCTGGAGTGGCATCCCGCCCCGGCATATGAGGCGATTGCGGCGTTCGACTTCCGCAGCAGGTAATCATCAGGTGAGCGCAACCTAACCGGGGGTTGATTCCCCTGGTGAAATCAGGTGTAATAAGCGGGCGTGCAAACGCTCGCTTTTTTGTTGTGCTATTGCGGCGTTCCGTAAATCATGCGGTAATGCGCTAAAACCCAACCTCACCCCCAATCCCCTCTCCACGTGGTGGAGGGGAGTCAGGTCATGTGTTAAGTCCCTCTCCGCCTGCGGGGAGGGATTTAGGGAGGGGCAAACGGCCTTACACTCCCAAAAAGGAATCCTATACACTCAAGCAAAGGAGTACCCCCAACCCGTGACCCCATCCACCCCACAAAACCCGCGCCGACGTAATTTCTTGTTCGCGGCGCTACTGATCACCGCCGTGCTGATGTCCACCCTGGCGGCGGCGCTGGCGTCGGGCCTGATCTTCGATACCGCGAGCGAAGACTCCGGCCCCACCCCCACACCCGTCATCGGCACAAACTTCGCGCCGGACGCCGTGACCGATCCCGCGTTCCCCTCGCTGACGTATGGCATCCACGCGTTTTTGTGGTGGAACCCGACCATCCGCACGATTGATCTCGACAACATCCGGCTGATGGCCTTCACACACGTCAAGCAGCGCTTCTCGTGGGCCAACATGGAACCGGTACAGGATCAGTGGGATTGGGATAAGGCCGACGCGGTGGTGCATCAAGCCGAATGCCGGGGCCTGGACTTGATCGCGCGGCTCGATGGCCCACCGGATTGGGCGATCACTCCGCCACAGGATGCAAACGATCCGCCGGTGGATCTCGCGGCGTGGGGCAATTTCTGCGGGGCGCTGGCAGAACGGTATCAGGGGCGCATCGCGGGCTATCAGGTGTGGAATGAGCCGAATCTGGATCGTGAATGGCTCGGCTACCCGCCCAACGCCGAGAGCTATGTCGAGCTGCTCGCCGCGTGTGCCACCGCGATCCGCGACGTTGATCCTGATGCAGTCGTGATCAGCGCGGGACTTGCGCCCACCGGCAACTGGCTGCCCGAAGCGATCCCCGATATGGACTATCTGCGCTTCATGTACGATGCGGGCGCAGCGGAGCATTTCGACGTGCTAGGTCTCAACGCACCGGGGTATGGCAATCCGCCCACTATGTCACCGGACGAGGCCGAAGCAGTGGATTTCCAGCGCTGGATGAGCTTCCGCCACGTCGAGGATATGCGCGCGATCATGGTGCAGGAAGGCGACGCGCACAAACAGATCGCGATCCTCGAAATGGGCTGGACCACCGATCCAATCCATCCGTCCTATAGCTGGCACGCCGTTGATGAAGCAACCCAGGCGGAGTATCTCGTTGGCGCGTACCAGTATGCCGCTGAACACTGGCGTCCCTGGGTGGGGCTAATCACGACGATCTATATCGCGGACCTGGGTTGGACTGAGGATGACGAGGAATATTGGTGGGCGATCAACAAAGCAGGCTACGATAACGGCTGGCAAGGTCGCCCGGCGTACTTCGAACTCAGTTGGATGGCACGCACCATCGATGACGAGTTCATCCCCGCGCGCGATCCCGCCGATCCCGACGCGGTGACAGTCGCACCGATCACGTCGTGTGAGGAATAAGGGGGCGGGTTAGTCGAGATGGTCGCTCCGCAGAATAACGTGATCGCGAGTTTGCCCCTCCCCCAACGCGAACTTGTTC
>CBEVZO010000600.1:0-3150 GCA_965554365.1 uncultured Anaerolineae bacterium | reverse complement strand
TCATCTTGATTTGTTCGGGCACATGACCGCTGGCGCGCGGGCTGATATCGGGCCGCCCCACGCCAAGCGCATCCATATCGTCGAAGTAGCTGCGGGTGTAGGTTTCAACGATCTGCATCGGTGTGGCTTCGCTCTGACGCGCCTTCTTGAGAATGCGATCCTCGCCAGAGTCCAGCATGTGCCCCACGTCGGTGATGTTCTGCACATACAGCACATCATAGCCGCTAAAACGCAGATAGCGCACGACCACGTCAAACGACACGTAGGTTTTCGCATGACCCACATGGGCATGGTCATACACTGTCGGACCACACACGTACAGATTAACCTTGCCCTCGTGCAGCGGCGTAAAGGGCCGTTTTTCGCGGTGCAAGACATTGTAAATTTGCAGAGCCATAATCTGTCCCTCGTGTTGTAGGTCCGGTCAGCCAACACTGCCATTGTAACCCAAACCCCGCCACGCGTTAAGGGTCTGTACAAGACTGGGTCCACGAACAAGCTGATGCGGTTGACGAATTCAGAAAAACAGCAATAGGACGCAGATGAACGCGGATAAACGCAGATTAAAAACAACAATCCGTGTCCCATTGGATATTGCGCTAACAGCATCAAGCTATCAGCAGCTTTCCATGCAGAGGGCCGAAAGTCAGTGTGAAGGAGCAAATTTGGAACGTGAGAAAGGGCCGAAAGTAGGGTACGCAGGACGGTGATAGAGATGATTTGGAACTTACAAGATGAGCAATAGAACGTGTGCGGTACAGTTTGGGACTTGCGCGGTGAATTTCGTGACGTGTGCGGTGATCTTTCTAACGTGATTGGTACAGTTCGTGACGCGGTATGTTGAGTTTGGGAGGCAAATTGGCAGCCAGGGATCGGCGCTGTACAATGCTCACAGCAGCAAATTTCGCCACAGGAGATTATTACAATGGCTACGCTTTGGATCAAAAACGCACAACTTGTGACGCTGGACGCGCAAAGCACAATCCTGCGTGATGCGGATATCTACATCGATGGCACACGGATCAAGCATCTCGGCAGCGTGCCGGAAGGGACCACCGCCGACGAGGTAATCGATGGGACCGATCATGTCGCCATGCCGGGATTCTTCAACGCACACAGCCACAGTCCCATGACATTCGAGCGTGGTTGGGCGGAGGATTTGCCGTTTCCCCGCTGGCTAAATGAAAAAATATGGGTCGCGGAAAGCGCCCTCACGCCGGATGATGTGTACTGGGGCGCAGCGCTCGCCGCCTGCGAGATGATCCGCTGCGGCGTGATCGGCTTCAACGACCACTACTTCCACATGAACCGCGTCGCCGAAGTCGTACAGTCCAGCGGCATGAAAGCCATGCTGGCGTGGTGCGTATTTGGCATTGGCGACGACAAGGAGATCGGCCCTGGCGCAGACCAGCAGATCGCGTTCAGTCTGGAATGGCGCAACGCCGCTGACGGGCGCATTCACACCTGCCTGGGACCGCATTCGCCGTATGTGTGTCCGCCGGAGTTTCTAGCGCGGATCGTTGAGCTAGCGGGCGAGCATAACCTCCCGATCCACTTACACGTCTCGGAATCGCAGCCGCAAGTCGATAACTCGCAAGAACGTTATGGTAAAACCCCGGTGGCGCAGTTACGCGATCTGGGCGTGTTCGAGCATCACACCATCGCCGCGCACTGTCTCGCGCTGACCGACGACGACCGCGCGATCATGGCACAGCACGGCGTGCATATCCCGCGCACACCGATCACCTATATGAAACTCGCCATGCCTATCCGCACATCGATCACCGCCTTACAACAAGCAGGCATCACGCGCATCGCGCTTGGCTCTGACGGCCCCGCATCAAACGCCACCATGGATATGTGGGAAATCATCCGGCAAGCCGTATGGTTGGAGAAATACACGCAGGAAGACCCGGAGGCGCTGCCCGGCGACACGGCGCTGCGCATGGCAACGCAAAATGGCGCGGCGGCAATGGGCTTCACTGAAAGCGGCGTTTTGACTGAGGGAGGACCCGCCGATCTGATCCTGGTGAACCTGAACCGCCCGCATCTCCGGCCCCGGCACAACCTGATCGCGAATCTGGTGCATACGGCCAAAGGCGCAGACGTGACACACGTCATCGTGGATGGGCAGATACTTATGCGCGACCGTGACCTGCTCACGCTGGACGAAGACCGTATCTTGCATGAAGCAGAACAACATGCCTTCCGCATGGTTAATCAAGATATGGATCAGATACGGGAATACAAAGCGTAGCGAGGAAAAGAAATCAGGGGGCACAAAGCCCCCTACTGTTTAGCGGCGCAGCGACCCTTCCGGCTGCGCGAAGTACATCCGTCCCGCGTTGGTCACAATGTAACGCGTCACCAGCACCGGAATCGTGCGATCCATGTACCGCTTGCCATTCTCGACCACGACCATCGTGCCATCGTCGAGGTAGCCCACGCCCTGCGCGTCTTCGCGGCCTTCCATCACGATCTGGATGTCCATCGTTTCGCCGGGCAGATAGATCGCCTTCAACGCATTGGATAGCTCGTTGATATTCAGCACGGTGACGCCCTGCAATTCCGCCACACGATTGAGATTGAAGTCGTTCGTCATCACCGGGATACCGCGTTCCTGACCCAGCAGCACCAGTTTTTCGTCAACTTCGGTGACGCCTTCAACATCGTCGTCAACAATCACGACCGGCGTGCGGCTCAACTGCTGCAATTCCGCCAGCATATCGAGGCCGCGCTTGCCGCGATTACGTCGCAGCACATCGGCTGAGTCCGCCACATGCTGCAATTCGTTCAGCACAAAACGTGGGATCAACAACGTACTCTGGATGAACCCCGTCTGGCTGATATCGAGAATGCGACCATCAATAATGACGCTGGTATCCAGCAATATCTCGCTCGCCGGGCCGCCACCCAACGACCGCACAGCAGCCGCATCCCCGCGCCACATCCCGCGAAACAACATTAACTCGTCGTCCCCACGCAGCGCGAAGGTCGTGATCGCGAGTTAAGTCTGCACGCCCGCCATGATCGTAGGCAGGTAGGGGCCAAGCTGCGCTGGCAGCAACGACAGCGGCCAAGCCAGCAATGCCGATGCCGCCATGCCCAAAAATAACCCGACCATCGACATTATCAGCGTTTCGACGGACA
>CBEVZO010000599.1:0-3155 GCA_965554365.1 uncultured Anaerolineae bacterium | reverse complement strand
TCAACCGCCCGCAACAATGCGCCATCCAGCGCTAGATCGGCAAACTGTGAGGCGCTGGCAGCGGGGGCTGAGACTGCGAGCGCGGACGGCTCTGAGGCAACGCCTTCGCCCGCTTCAACAGGCGCGATTTGCGCGGCGACAGGCCCCTTCTGATTCTGTTCGATAGTGAACGCAATGCGATCACCGGGTTTCAGATTCTCACGATATTGAACACTTAATGCGGAGCGATGTACGAATACATCTTTGCCTCCGGCGTCGGGCGTGGCAAAGCCAAACCCCTGTTTCCGGTTATACCATTTGACGGTTCCGGTCGTACGGTGCATATCTGGCATCATTGATTACTTCAGTTCTGCTGCATTAACAATGAAACAATCGATCCGGTCAAGGCAAACACCTTGCGTCGATTTTTGAGAGGCATTGAGGCGGAGTATAACTTGGAAGCCCGGTGGTTACGCGCGATCGCGGTTCATAATTGGCGATCACTTCACCCGAAACTCGACTATCTACACCCGGATTGTGTAAATTCCCACACCGCAAGCTACGTCAGCGCACAATCATTACAGATTTCGCGCCATTAGGCAATGGCGGATACATCACTCCCGGCGTGGCAGCACAAAACTAAACGTCGCGCCGCCGTCGGGATTATTGGCGACCCAGATGTTGCCCTCATGCGCTTTGATCACTGCGTGCGCCAGATAGAGGCCCAGTCCGGTCCCCTGCGTGGTCTGCGTGAGGCTGTTATCCACACGGTGAAAACGCTCGAAGATGCGATCAAACTGATCGGACGGCACCCCAATCCCATGATCGCGCACATCAAGCTGCACCCACTCATCATCATACGAGCCGCTCAGCCGCACGTCGCCGCCGTTAGGCGCATATTTGTTCGCGTTGCTCACGAGATTGTCGATCACCTGCCGCAACCGTGCCGGATCGCCCAGGATCACAGGATAGTCCGCCGGGAAATCCGCCGTGAGCGTGTGCTGGTCCGTCTGTGTCTGGAAGCGTTCAATCGTCTGCTTCGCCAACACCGGCAGACTTACGGTTTCGAGATGCACCTTCATGCCCTCAGCTTGCAGCTTGGACGCCGCCAGCAAATTCTCGATCAACTCCGTCAGCCGGTCCGCTTCTTCCTCGATCACAGTCAGCCCGTTGTGGATCGTATGCTCGTCCCAATCAGCGTCCTCACGATTCAGCGTGTCAGCATACCCCTTAATCAGCGCCACCGGGGTTTTGAGTTCGTGCGAGATCACCGAAATGAACGTCGATTTCAACTGCTCCGCCTCGCGGAAATGCGTGATATCGCGCACATTGGCGATCACGTTCAACAACCGCCCATCGGCGCGCGTCAGCGGCGCATACGTGATCCCCACGCTCAGCAGCGATCCGTCCAGGTGTTCCAGATCACCCTCCACATAAACCGTGTTCGGCGCGCTGTTGTCATCCACAGGGTACGGCCAGCCATCGGCGACCGCGTCCTCTAAGCGCTGTCCTAGCGCCGTGCGTTTCCAGCGGATCGCGACATCGTGCGGGCGGCCCTGTGCCTGATCCGCCAATAAGCCGGTCATGCGCGCCAACGCCTGATTCCAGCGCACGATATCCAACTGCGGATTGAGAATCATCACGCCGTCAGCAGTGTGATCCAGGATCGCGGCGAGGCGCTGACGTTCACGTTCTGCCATCTCATACGTGTGCGCATTATGCACCGCAATCGCCGCCTGATCCGCGAAACTTTGCAGCAGCCGGTAATCATTCTCGTTAGGCGCGCCCGCATATGTGCGGAAGATAAATAGAATACCGAGCATGTCCTCGCCAAAAGACATCGGCAGCGACACCACCTGCCGCAATTCCAGATTGATCTTGCGGGCAATACCGCGCATCCGGCTCTGGAACATTTCCACATCGGACTGTTCAGCGGCTTGCGTGGGCAAATCTTTCAACAGCGCGTTGAACAACTGCACCTGCTCCGTCTGAATGCCAATCGCCGCGCGCACGACAAACGAGTCACCGGCGCGCAGCGCAATAATGCCCACCTCCCCCGCGAGCATGGAGGTCGCCGCCTGGAGGATCATGCGCAGCACCTCGACCAGATCAAGCTGGGAGGTCAGCGCACGGCTGATATTGAGAAGAAAATCGCGTTGACGCACGCGGTAGTCGGGCAGTAGAAACATAGACATGGCTGGTTGCTCGTTGGTTGGGCCGTTTGATGCAATTTTAGCACGCACAGATCGGCGCGATAAGACACACTGCGCCGTTCTTATGATCTTCTTGTGCCGTTCTTGCACAATATTTACGCAGGGGGTATTGTAGCCGTTCCACTTAAAAACGCGAGGAGAACCGTCTGCGCACGGCACTATACACTCTGCTCAAGGCCATCAGCGCGTAGCCAAGCAGCACATATTCCACAAAACGCGTGGCAATGACCTCAAGCATCCCTGGACGGCCCACGATTTCGCGCTGTCCATTCACCGTATCCACGCACGAAAAATCCTGCTTGATGTCCGTGCGTCCCGGCAACGGATTGGTGATATTGACCCCGCGCTGCAATTCCGATCCTGACGGGCAGAAAAGCCATTCGATAGGTTGGTTGTAGATCACATTACCGGGCTGATCGATTGCCATGCCCATCAACGCGAAAAATGTAATGCCCAGGGCCGTCGCCAAGCCCTGCCCGCTGCTCGCGGCGGGCGCAGCTTCAGCATCAGTGCCAGGACTCGCCAGCGCGCGCAGCACAATCCAGAGCACGGCCAGCATCAACACCGAAGCAAATCCTTCAATATGACTGATTCCATAAAACAGGCCGACGATGCCGCCAATCAGCGCAGCGATGCCGCCCACGATCAGGAAAATCCAGACAATAGACGGTAAGCGACTCCAAAACGAGCGCGTAGGCTCAGGGGTTAGCTGTGTCATGTGGTTAATCCTCATCGCATCACTATCTCACCAAAGCCTCATTGTATCCTCATTTTGCGATTTTGCTGTGGCGCGCCCCCATACGCAGCGGTTCGCCGCTTGCAAACCTGCCCATCCCGCGAGTATCATCGGTGTATCGGACACGGTGCGATCCGTGCCCTGACCAAAAACTATTCCCACAAGGGGAGCGAACTGTTATGCGATACACAAAATCATTACACTTACTGACCGCACTACTACTAATC
>CBEVZO010000598.1:0-3155 GCA_965554365.1 uncultured Anaerolineae bacterium | reverse complement strand
TTCGCGCCCCCTCCCCGCAAGCGGAGAGGGGGAAACAGGTGTCTGCTTTCCATCAACACAGTGCAATGGAGAAACGATGTAAAGGAAAGCGTATATGCGACCAACTCAATCCGTTAGAAACAGAATTTTTTGTACGTTGCCGCACGATGTACGGGGTTGAGCATTTAGTGGTGCATGTACTCTTTCAACAGTCTGGGCAAATCACGGATCGCGTCCCATACGATATGGTAAGTGCGCTCGCGGTTATCTTGTGCTTCTTCGGTGATTACCCCGGCATCTCGTAACTGGGCCAGGTGACGTGATACCGCCGACGCCGACAGATTCAGCTTGGCGGCGATTTTCTTGCCGTTGATCTTGCCCTCATTCTGCGCGACGAGCCGCGCGATCTCCAACCTGGACCCATCACCCAACGCCTTGAGGATCATGATCGCGCGTTCTTTGCCCTGCTCAATCTCGGCGATGCGGGCTTGCGTGCGCTCGCTGTCAAACAGCACGGTGACGTTACCATAGCCATAGAACATATACACCGACGACGCGGTAAGATACACTGGCACAAATAGAATGTCCACCACAGGGTGATCAGCGGGCAGCGGCGGGGGCAGTTCTTTTTTACCCGTCACGTGATCGAACAGCACCTCGCCCCCTTCGTGTGCCAGGAGCGCGTTTTTGTCCGTTAGTGCTGCGTCCCAGTGCGGGCGCAAAATGTCGATCTGTGTGTGGAAGAAGTCTTCCCAATACCATTGCCAGAGATCGGCAAGACGGTTTTGGAACGCGGGCACGTCGTCCAGCACGGTGTCAAACGGGACTTCCTGGCACATGCAGTACGTGCCATAGGGCGATTCAGCCAGCACTGCCTCAATCGCATCCCGCGTCAGGCCGGTCGCGGCGATCTGCTCCTCGCTGATCACGCGGCCCACCAGATAGAAGATGAAACGCACAGGCGACATGGTGCGGATCATGTCGATAAACCCCGGCACATTACTGTGATCGTCACTCTCGATCCCCAACTCGAAAAAGAAGAACCCGTTCTGGAAGGGGCCGTAGACCGCTTGCAATTCGCGCAAGAACTCCGGGGAGAGTTGCTCGCGCGTGGCGGTGGCCCATTCAGCACGTCTTTTCGGATTAAGCACAAGATGGAGGCTGGTAATCATCTCGAAGACCGGCGAGGTGGTGAACCGGACGAGGTTGGTTAAGGGATCGGTGGTTTCGATCACTTGAAATGGCATTGGACTTACCCTTTGGTTTAGAAAGCACGGCGCACAGTCGCTAGAGCGTACGGTGACCGGAGGCTTGGGCCAGGCGGTGCGCCTGGTGCGATAACGGTTGCGTTGTTGGCTAAGATGTTAATCAGTTTGCGAATGGGTGTCAATTTCGCACAGCATCCCTGTGCGCTGACGTCCCGTAGGCAGGGACACACGCCGATGTGTCCCTGCCAGTCACGGGAGGAGTAACAGGTTATGCGCCTGTCGGTTCCGCTTCACGCGCTGCAACTAACGCTTTGAGCGCGTCACGCAGCGTGGTCAGTAATGCACCCAGTTCGTCGATTTCCGTTTCGCTTAAGGCAGTCCAGGGGACGTAATATAGGCGGTCGGTCAGCGCTTCGATATCCTCGCGCATGGCCTTACCCGCGTCAGTGAGGGCGTAGGTGTCACCAGCAGCGGTGATCCAGCCCAGGGCGATGAACTCATCCATCGCGGCCTTGTAGTCTGCTGCTACGTAGCCACGACCGGCCCGCAGTTCGAGCACTTTCTCAACGGTTTCCGCGTCACCAGCCCAGATCATTGAGAGCATCTCGAAGCCGTGCCCGTTGGCGGTCTTGGCTTTCCAGGCGGCGACATGACAGTCATCGCGGAACGAGTTGAGGTCCGCGTTATACTGCAAAATGCGCAGCATGGGCGGCCCGTCGGGGCCGGGGTCGGAGTTGCGATTGTAGGTGATATACGGCTTCTCCGCTGGTTCCGCCGCATTGAGCGCCGCCTCGACAATTTTCCCCAGCAGAGCGATGATCCGCTGCACATCCCCCGCGTCGATGGGCGTAATCGCGTCCAGTGCGGAGTCGAATTCTGCGCTCACCGCGTCGAACAGGCGCTGCCCCTCGGCAGTAACGGTGTATTCCCCGGCGTTATTGACGGTCATCCAGCCTTTTTCGACCACTGCATCCAGGCGCTCTTTGTGTACTGCTGGATTGTTGTATGGTCCGCGCTCGATGAACTTGGCGATGGTCGCGGGTTCTGGCTCAAAGTCTTTTGCCACCGCGAGGATGTACCACTGTGGCTGCTGCGTATCCAGGCCCAGTGCTTGCATTTTCGCCTGGGTCTTGTCGCGGTACAGCGGGTAGATGTTCGGGCCAATCTCGCGCAAAATCGGGAATACACCGGTCGGTTGCATGTGATTCTCTCCTTAGTTAAGTCAACCCTGCGAGTTTCTGTTAGCACACGGTTATACGCAGATTTCAACACAAAAAACGTCAGCGACCCCGAAGGGCCGCTGCGAGATTATGCGGGCTGGAATATGAAGCGCTCGGCCATGCGGCGCACCAACCGCTTGAGGTCTGCCGCGCGTGTGGGCATGTTCAGCACTTCCCGCACGCCATATGTGCGCGCATACTGCAAGTACAGCCGGGGCAGATCGCGTCCCACTGCCAGCAGCGGACGCTGTGGATTCTGATCATACACATGCGGCAGAATGGTGAGCTGCAAGGGACGGTTGACCTGCAAGCCCACGACCACCAGATCGAACTCGTAGTAGGACAGGGCACGCAGCGCATCCGTGTGATCGTCCACCGTCGTGACCGATACTTCCCGGTCCAACAGCAAGCTCACGGTGTTGATCAGGACACTGGCCGGGCCGTTGCAGTCGTCAATCACGAGAATCTGCGGCGGGCAGGTGGCGACGATACAGGTCGCCAACTGTGGGGCAATCGAGGTCTGTAAAAGTGTTTGTGGTGGCATCATGACCCTCCTTGCTTGATTAATTGCGTGATTGTGCAATTATGTGAACAGTTTACCATTTGCGCAATTGGTTGTCAAGGGCATTAGATTGATTAGGTCCACGAACGAGTGGTCAGTCATTTGTCGTAGTGCGCAGAACGGCCTCACCCCCCGCCCCCCTCCTTTCAGGGGTAGGTATTTCATTTGGGGGACCGTTGTAGCAAT
>CBEVZO010000597.1:0-3161 GCA_965554365.1 uncultured Anaerolineae bacterium | reverse complement strand
ACTGACGACCCCGAGACAAAGGTGCTGGACGGGTTAGTGATCAGCCGGGACGGCACAACCCTGGCATGGACCACGAACACACACAGTCTCGTGTTCTGGCATCTCGCCTCACTACTGGACGATGTTCCCGCGTTTGATGTGGTCTATGAAGAGCACAATATGTGGTATCCCGCATTCAACGCAGACGGCACACTCCTGGCGTATTGGAGTTTCGGGGCGGGCGTGCGGTTTCTGTCACCCGCCACATTGACCGAAATCGCGTTTCTGGAAGGCGCACGCGGTCCTTTGACGTTTTCGGCTGATGGCACGCTGCTAGCCACGATCTACAAAGACGACCAACAACGCGAAATTCAACTATGGGGTGTGCGCGGCGACTAACACCACAGGGCGGTCTTCCGCGTGAAAATCGTGTATGATCAGAATACAACGCAGACAACCGGGCGGCAGACACGACCAAACCCATCCGCTTCACGCGCCATGCGCAGCAGAAATTCAACGGATCACGCTATGAACCCCAAAATGAGGTATGACCATGAAGACAACGTGCTGATGATCTGGTTTGCGCGGGATAAAAAAGTCGATCACGCAGAACATACCGGATCAACCATCCTGCATCTGAGCGAACATGACGAGCCAATACTGCTCGAAATCCTCAACGCGCGCGAATTCGTGCCCGAACTCGTGCGCACCGTGATGACGGCTGCTCCCGCACTCACCGCCAGTAGTTAATGCGCTCAAAAACGGGCGATCCCCACATGGAGATCGCCCTGTATCAACACTATTCAACACAGATTTTTGTTTTTATCCGCGTTTATCTGCGTTCATCTGCGTCCCATTGGATTTACGCCCGCAGCTCCGCGCCGAGCTTTTTCTTCACGGTCTTGATGATCTTGTTGCGCAGGCCCTTGACCGTCTTCTCAGTCAGCGTCTTGTCCCGCGCGCGGTAGGTCAGCGCGTAGGCCAGCGACTTCTTGCCCGCCTCGACGGAATCGCCCGTGTACACGTCGAACAGGCGCACATCTTCCAGCAGCGCTCCACCCGCCGCGCGGATCACGGCTTCCACCTCGGCGGCGGCGATGCTCGTATCCATCACCAGCGCGATATCCTCGTAGACGGCGGGCTGCGTCGGCACAGGCGTGATATCGCGCACCTGCACCACGTCCGCCAGCAGCGCGTCGAGGTCCAGTTCCGCCGCGAGGACCGGGGTGTCGCGATCCCCCACGCCGAAGCGCTCGCACACCAGCGGATGCACCTGCCCCAACACGCCAATCGCGCGCCCGTCGATGCTCAGCGTCGCGACGCGGCCCGGATGGAACGTGTTATGCTCGGTGGGCGTGAAGGTCGGCGTCCCCGCGATGCGCAAATCGCGCAGCACCGTCTCGATCACGCCCTTGAGATCGAAGAAATCAAACACGCCGGGCATCGACGCGCCGGTCCACTGTGGGACACCGCGATAGCCCAGCATCACGATCCCCACGCGCCCCGGCTCGTCGGGCAGCAGTTGCCCATCGGCAGGCAGATAGACGTGGCCGATCTCGAACAGCAGTTGGCGGTCCGCGTGACGCGCGTTCTCCGCCGCGATATCGAGCATTTCTGACAGCAGCGTGTGCCGCAGCACAGCTTTGTCCGCCGCGATGGGGTTGGCGAGTGTAACATAAGGATAGTCCGGCCAATCCGACGCTGCGCCCTCCGGCGTCAGACGCGCCTCGGCCTCCGGCGTGGTGAGCCGGTAATTCACGATTTCGCGCAGCCCCACGCGGGCCAATGCATCGCGCAGCGCTTCCTCGCGTTCCAGCGACGGATTCGCGCGCTGTTTGGGCAGCATATCGTCGATCACGGTGTTCGGCACGTTGTCGTACCCGTGAATGCGCGCGATCTCCTCGATCAGATCGGCGACGCCGGTCAGTCCCACGCCAATATCCGTGCGATGATCCGGTGCGGTGACGCGCAGTAAGCCGTCCTCTACGACCTCGACCTCGAATTCCAGGCGGCGCAGGATATCGATGATCTCGTCGGCGGCAAGCTCAAAACCCAACGCGCGATCCACTTCGCTCAGCGGTAAATCGATCACGGGCGTTTCGGCGGGCAGCGGATAGGCGTCGATGTGACCCGCCGCGACGACTCCGCCGCTGGTCTGGCGCATCAACTCAATGCCCCGGAAACAGCCCCGCAGCGCCATCTCAGGGTGTACGCCGCGACTGAAACGCATGCCCGCCTCGGTGTTCATTTTCTGACTCTGCATCGAGCGGCGAATGTTGATGAAGTTCCACGCCGCCGCTTCGAGCAGCACGTTGGTCGTCGCCGGGCGCTGGACCGACGCTTTACCGCGTGTCAGTTCGTCATCGTCTGCAACCTCGATCCCCAATGCGTCCAGCGGATCGCCCATCGTGACCGGGTCCCAGATTTCGCTCTCCAGACCGCCCATAATGCCGCCGAAGCCTAACGCGTCCACGCCATCTGCGACCATGATGTTGAAATCGTCCAGATCGTGTTCCACCCCGTCGAGCGTGGTGTGTTTTTCGCCTGCGTCCGGCAGCCGCGTGATGATCAGCGGCGCGTTGCCGCCCGCGCGCTGGACCAGCACATCGTAGTCATACGCGTGCAGCGGTTGGCCTAGCTCGAACATCACGTAGTTGGTGATATCTACGATGTTGTTGATCGGACGCTGCCCGACCAGCTTTAGGCGGCGCTGCATCCACTGCGGCGCGGGACGCATCTCCACATCACGGATCAGCGTGAACGTGAAGCGCGGATTCAGTTCCGGCGCGCGAATATCAAGCTCAACTGTGCCCTCGATAGTCGCGCCTGCCATCTGCACGTCAAACGAGGGATAGCGCAGTTCCTTCCCAAACAACGCCGCGATCTCGCGCGCCACACCGAGGATGCTGTACGCGCGGGCGATGTTGGGCAGAATGTCGATATCCAACACGGCGTCGCCCAGCACATCCTGGAACGGCGTGCCCGGCGGCAGATGTCCGAACTCGTCCCAATCGAGGAGCATAATGCCCTCGTGTTCGTCGGAGATGCCGAGTTCTTTCTCGCTGCACACCATGCTCTTGTTGAAGATGCCACGCAGCGCCCGCCCCTTGAGCGTCATGCGCGCGCCGCCGTCTTTATGCCCGTCGATGACCGTCGCTCCTTCGTGCGCGAACGGCGACAGC
>CBEVZO010000596.1:0-3167 GCA_965554365.1 uncultured Anaerolineae bacterium | reverse complement strand
GGCGCTTGATTCTCAAACGTAGAGAGGGGGAGAAAACCATGCTGCAAAATCTGCTCTTTTGTGCGAAGGATCAGCGCTGCTGGCGATATGCTGCCAGGAAGTCGGCGTCATGCTGCTGGACGAACGCTTCCGCCTGTGTGACCAGTTCGCGGTTGCCCATGAAGACTGGCACGCGTTGGTGCAGATCGTGCGGCTGCAAATCCAGAATGTCGCCAAAACCATCGGACGCGTAGCCGCCCGCATGTTTGGCGATGAAGGCGAGAGGCTGCGCTTCATACGTCAGGCGCAGTTTACCGCTGGGTTTGTGCGTATCGGCGGGGTAGAGGAACACGCCGCCGCGCAGCAGATTCCGGTGGAAGTCTGAGATCATGCTGCCGATGTAGCGGTGGCCTAATGGTTTGCCCTCACCGTAAGGGCCGTCGCCGTTATCAAGGGCTTGCAACCATTCCACATAACGCCGCGTGCCGGTGGTCCAATATTTTGCATAGCCGTGATTGGTGCTGTAGTAACGGCCCGGCGTGGGTACGGTGATGTTGGGGTGGCTGAGCAGAAACTCGCCGATGCTCGGATCGAGCGTGAAACCATGCACGCCGTGCCCGGTGCTGTAGACCATCATGGTGCTGGAACCGTAGATCACGTAGGCGGCGGCGACGAGTTCCGTGCCCGCCTGGAGTACGTCGGATACTGTGCCCCGGCTGCCGTCCGGTGACACGCGGCGGTGAATGGCGATGATCGTTCCGATGGAGGCGTTCACGTCGATGTTAGTGGAGCCGTCCAGCGGATCGTAGATCAGGACGTAGGGGCCGGTCGGGTAGCGATCTGGGATATGCAGCAGGTCGTCGTGTTCCTCGGAGGCCATGATGCAGACGCGCCCGGTGTGGTCGTTCAGGCGGAAGATCACGTGGTCGGCAAAGACATCGAGTTTTTGCTGCGTTTCGCCATGCACATTCTCGGAATCGGTCGCGCCGAGGATGCTGCCGATGCCTGCGCGCGTGGTTTCACGGGCGATCAGTTTGGCAGCGAGCGCGATATCGTAGAGCAGGGCGGTGAGCCGTCCGGTGGCGTCGGGGTGGTGGACTTCTTGTTGTTCGACGATGTGGCGTTCGATGGTGAGGAGTGTCGGGATAGGCGGGTTCATAAAAAGGTGCTCCTTTAACGTGCTAAAAGTTTTTTTGAGACATGCAATCAGAGTTTAGCAATTTATAGGCAAGCGTGTCGATGTGGTGTTGATTTATACACGGTGGTGGAGTGATCGGCGCAGCGCGTGCGGCCTCACCCCCTAAATCCCCCGCCCCATCCGAGACATTTTGTTGCGCTGGCGCGCAACGAAAATTATGGAGAGGGGGAGCCAATCGCCGTGTCTGACGCCCTATGCCTTTGCGGGGTGGGGCGATCCGCGCGAGATCAAACGCGTGGAATCAAAAAGGGGCGTTGTGCTAACGCCCCTCTGTGGTTAGGCCTATGGTGGGTGTGCTTTAGCCTGTGAAGTCGCCCATCAGTTCGTTGTAGGTGGGTTCTTCGGGAATGCGGTCGATCCAATCGTTGTGGCGCTCGATGTCTGCGTTCGCCATCTGATCGGCCAACCACGCTTCATACTCGGCATTGGCGGCTTCGCTGAGTTCGGTGGCGCTAAGCGCTTGATAGCCGCGCTCGTGGACCTGGATCAGGTGGATGCCGAATTCAGTTTCGACCTGGACGATCTCGCCGAGAGTCGCGTGGCGAGTTGCATCGGCGAAGGCGTCTACATAACCGTCCGGGTTGGCAAAGCCAAGTTCGCCGCCATTCGCGCCGCTGCCGGTGTCATCGGAGAGTTCGCGCGCCAGATCAGCGAACGATTCGCCGTCGCGCAGGGCGTCCATTGCTTCCTCGGCACGCTGCTCTGCGGCAGCCCGTTGTTCGTCGGTGGGAGGCACGGGCGCGCCGGTGCTAGCTGGATCAAACGCGAAGAGGATGTGACGCGCATTCACGCGGTATTCTTCGGTCGGGTTGTCGTCAGCCAGATAGTCACGCACGGCAACGCGCAGGGTATCGTAGTAGAACATGTCGCGGATCACATCTTCGTTCACGTCGGCGGTCTCCGTGCCGTCGTCAAAGAAGCGATCTTCCTCTTTGGCAATCGTCGCGACAATCTCCGCCGGTTCGAGCGTTGGCATCGGAGTCGGAGTCATGGTTTCAGTCGGCACAACGGTCGGCGTATTGGTCGGCAGTGGCTCGCCATCTGCATCGACTTCGGTCGGCGCAGGTGTGGCGGGAACCTCAGTCGGCGTTTCTGTCGGGATCGTCGTGGCGGTTGGTGGGACCAGACGCGTCGGTGCAGGAGTCGGCTCAGTGGTCGGCGTCGCGGTCGGGCGATCCGGGTGCGTCAGTCCCCAGTAGCTCGCCATGTAGTCTTCGACTTCTTCAGTGACGACGTTGCGGTCGATGTCAATGCCGAGGTCTTTGGCCGCCTGTTCGAGGACCAGTTCCTCCTCCATCTCCGTTAGCACCTGGCTACCGATGCTGGTGGGATATTGCAGGCTGCTGATCTGCGAACTGAGCTGTTGGTTAATGGTGTCCGCATCGAGGCCCAGATAAACATAGTAGTTGTAGGCGTCGATGATTTGATTGGCGGTGAGCCAGCGTGTCGCGCGGACACGGGCCTGATAGTCGCGGGTTTCGATTTCTTCGCCGTTGACGGTTGTGATGGCCTGACGCGGCTCGAGTACTTCCTGGTTGATGATCGCGGCGATGAGTAACACCACGCTGAGCGCAACGAGCACAGCGATGATGATGAGTGTGCGCCGCTGCCATAGTTGCTCTTTTTCGGCGCGCGATCTGTACTGTTGGCGGCGCTCAGCATCTTCAGCGGTTTCGCGATGCTTGCGTGGCCCGCCAGTTGTGCCTTTCTTTGCCATAACTACTCCTCCGAAAACACATCGCAAAAAAGGGGGGAGCGTCAGACACTCCCCACGTCCGAGGTGGTGCAGCAACACCGGCCTCGAGTTGTAAGTTCGTGCGGTCTGCGCGTGAACTTAGCGGCGGGTCTGCTCGTCGGTGTAAGGGAGCAGGGCCAGGTGGCGCGCACGCTTGATCTCGCGGGCCAGTTTACGCTGATTCTTGGCATTCAAGCCAGTCTGACGCCGGGGCCGGATTTTGGCACGGTCGGTCAGGAAGCGACCCAGGACATC
>CBEVZO010000595.1:0-3178 GCA_965554365.1 uncultured Anaerolineae bacterium | reverse complement strand
AGACATTTTGTTGCGCTGGCGCTCAACGAAAATTATGGAGAGGGGGACTTGATCATGCGCCGGATTCCCCCGCGCCGATGTTTCGCAGAAGTGCCTGGGGCGCGATTCGAATCCACATCAGTGCTGTATTCCATAAGTATCTCGGCAGCGCGTAGGCGTTTGCGCGCGGGCGGCCTATAATCTGCATGTTCGGTCGCTCCTTGTGCAGAGAAAGCAGCGCCTATGTCCTCCGTGCCTGATCAATTTCCCTCCCGCCGCTGGTGGACGCGCACGCTGATGTTTAATACGCTGATCGTCCTGATCGTATTTGGCGCGATCCAACTCATCCCCGTGCCGCGCGACAACCCCGCCGTGATCCGTGAGCCGGTGTGGGACTCCGGTCAGACACGCGATCTGGCAGTGCGCGCGTGCTTCGACTGTCACAGCCACGAGACGACATGGCCCACCTACTCAGCCATTGCGCCGGTCAGTTGGGGCATGTGGTACGACGTGGTGGAAGGTCGCGAGGATTTGAACTTTTCCGACTGGGACCGTCACCTGCGCGCGGACACTGTAGACCCCGACGATCCGTTCCCCGCCAAAACGCTCAGCGCACGCATAGCAGATGAGATTCGCAGCGGAGACATGCCGCCGGGTACGTATCGCCTGCTGCATCCCGACGCACGGCTCACGGATGCGGAACAGGAGGCGCTAATCGCCGGGTTGCAGGCGACGGTGGCGCAGAATCAGGAGTGGGAGTGAGATTACGTCGTAGACGGGGCGAAATCGGTGATCGGTTTGAGCGTGACTCCGATGGTGCTGGCGGCGCTGGACTGCCGTTGATCGACGGTGATCAGCGGGCAGGCGAGGTTTTCTGCTAACGCGATGTACACCGAGTCGTAGATCGCCAGCCCATGCGCGATCCCGATTTCCAGTGCGCGGGGCAAGAACTCGCTGGCAACCACCAGGGCCAATGGCAAGTCACGCACATCCTGCACAGTTTGACGCGCTACATGCATGGGCATTTGATTGAATCGCACATGTTTCCACACGACATTGACACACTCAATGAGGCAAAACTCTGGCACTTGCATCTGATGCGCTGCGTTGGGGTCAAACAGCGTGTGGACATGCGATGTGTACTGGTCATTGATAAAATGCGACATTACAACGCTGGTATCGACGACAAAAGTACTCATTGATCCCGGCTCTCACGCAAAAGTTCCTGCGACGTTTTGGCTCCAGGCGGGGGCGTCCAGCGGTTACGCACGACGGATTCAAATACTTCTGCGGGCAGGCGCTGTGGATTGTGCGGCCAGTGGCGCACCTTCGCATATACAACCTCACCCACAAACTTCCGCAACTCCGCGCGGGTCATATCGCCAATGCGTTCCTGTTCGGTATCCATATCGCAACTCCTGCAACACTCGCTTGCCCTGATTCTAGCACATCCTCACGGTCTGAGGAATGGGAACCAGCGCAGCAGCGGACGTGTCCAGACCAGCATCTTATAGAGCAGCGGGTCGAGGTGCGTCAGCGTGCGGTTGGTGATCCAATTGCGATCCACCAGCACCGAATGCGGTGTTACGAAGCGATAGAGTCCCTCCGGGCCGCCGCGCCGCCCGATGCCGCTTTCCCCGCGCCCACCCATCGGTAGCGTGGGACTGCTGAACACCCACTGCGCGCGGTTGATGCTGGTATCGCCCGCGTGAATTTGCTGTGCGATAGCTTCGGCGCGTTTCAGGTCTGCCGCGAAAATCGACGACGACAGGCCGTACACGTTGTCATTGGCGAGCGCGACAGCTTCCTCCTCGTTCTTGACACGCATCACCGGGATCAACGGGCCGAACGTCTCCTCCTGCATGACGTCCATGCAGTGATGCACATCGACCAGGATCGTCGGCGCGAAGAACAGCGGCCCAAGCTCCGGGCGACGCTCGCCGCCACACAGCACGCGCGCCCCCTGCGCCACCGCGTCTGCGATTTGCGCCTCGCAGCGTTCGATCTCTCGCGCGTTGGTCATGCTGCCCATATGCACCTCGCGCCCTGGCTCCGCGCCGACGTTCAGCGAGCAGACGTGGTGCTGCAAGCGGTCGATGAAGCGATCATAAACGGCGTCCAGCACGTACACGCGCTCCACGCTGACACACGTCTGGCCCGCGTTTTCGAGCGCGCCTTGCAGCACGCCCAGTGCCGCGAGATCGGGATCGGCGCTGTCGAGGACAATTGACGCATCCTTGCCACCGAGTTCTAGCGTATAGGGGATCAGGCGGGCGGCGGCCCGCTGCGCGACCTTGCGCCCGGTGGCCGTGCTGCCCGTCACCGCGATGTAGTCCACCGCATCAACCAGCGCCGCACCAGTCGCGCCGTCACCGGTGATAACCTGTATCACGTCCGCCAGGATGCCCACCTGATGCGCCAGTTCTACCACACGCTGTGCCGTGAACGGGGTGATTTCGCTTGGTTTGAGGACGGCGGTGTTGCCCGCGACGAGCGCCGGAACGAGGTCCAGAAAGGCGTTGAGGTAGGGGTAGTTCCAGGGCGTGATAAAGCCCACAACGCCATAGGGTTTGTAGTACAGGCGGGCGTGCTGCGCCAGCGGGACCAGCGTGCGGCGACGTTGCGGTTTGAGCAGCCGGGGCGCTTTGCGTGCGTAGTAGTCCAGCACCAGATCGAGGACCAGCACTTCGATCAACGCGCCGGTTTCGGTTTTGCCGGTTTCCTCACGGATCGTTGTGATGAGCATGTCACGCTCGCGCCACAACGTATCCGCCCACAGACGCAGTAACCGCGCGCGTTCGCGTGTGCCGCGTGCGTCCCAGGCGGGTTGGGCGGCGCGTGCCCGGTCCACTGCGGCGCGCACAGCGTCCGGCGCGCTGTTAGGGACTGTGCCGATCACCGTGTCCGTGATTGGATTCGTGACGGGGATGTCAGTGGGGGCCGTTGTGGTGGGCGCTGTGTGTGTCATGGGAACCATCATCCTTAATGCGCCTGGCTGCGCATTCGGTAGGGGCGTAATGGCATACGCCCAGATGTCATTGCACGTCGTGCGCCCGAATGATAGCCCGTTTGCGGCGGCGTGCCCAGTGCTGCGCATCCTACGCGCAGGGTCCACGAACGAGTTGTCATATGCCTGTTTGTTTACCCCTCCCCCAACGCGAACTTGTTCGCGCCCCCTCCCCGCAAGCGGTACTGTTGG
>CBEVZO010000594.1:0-3179 GCA_965554365.1 uncultured Anaerolineae bacterium | reverse complement strand
TCATGGGTGTTTTGTAGGGGCGATGCTTGCGTCGCCCGGTTGGGTAGGGCAAGCCTGTAGTGTCTCATAGGGGCGACCCCCAGGGAAAAGTCCAAGTAATATCACCCCCACCAGAGTCGCCCCACATGATGAAAGAGGGCGCGATCACGGGTAAGGAAAAATGCGCCAGGGGCGTGTGGGTGTCATCCGATAGGTACGCCACGAATTGATGCAAGGTGAGATCATAGGCTACCTCCACGACTTGGCCTTGCAAGACCCGCCCCACAGAAATGTTGTGGTTGGCGAGGGAAATGTATCCGACAGCATCGACGGTACGAAGCCAAATCCAGTCGGCCAGATAGAGTTCGACGCGCTCGTGATCGAAAAGCGCAGTTTCATGGGCTGGGTCAAAGGAGCGACGGGGCTGAGCCAACACGGGACAGGCGACGAGCGGGGGTTGCCCGGCACAGACCGCATTGCGAGAGGGCAGATGTGCGAGCCGATCCTGACGCGCCTGATCGGTGGCGTGTTGCGCCGCTGCCGGGGTCGGAAAGGCCGCCCCCACCGCCACATGATCGTTCCAGGTACGATTCTGGCGTTCCACTTGTGCATTTTGAGTGGGGCGATATGGATCGTTGATCAGCGGTTGAATCCCCGGCCCCACTAACCACAAGCGTAAGGTGCCCGGCCATTCAAGCCGTGTACTGCCGACGAAAATGGACCCGCGATCCATCTGGAGGTAATCGGGCAACCCCCATTGAGTAAAGGTCTCGCGTAACACGTGCTGCACATCGCGCATCGTCACGCCCCGCAAACTCGCCGGCAACAGCGTGGTGGCGAGTGGCGCACTGGTCCAGGCCTCCACCACCATCAGCGGCGCGAAAGTCCCACACGCACCCAGACGTGCGTCCCCTTTGACATCGATTTGCCACACCTCATGCGGTCCGCATGGCTGGATACGCAGGCTTTTGGGGCGCTGTTTGACCCTGGCTTTGCGTGCCCGCAAGCGTGCCAGATAGGGCTGCACATACCGCGCGATGGCACTGCGACTGGGCACTGCTTTGTCTCTCAGGCTCGGTCGCCGCGTCAGCTCCAACCGGATCACATCGGGACCCCAATGGGGATGCGCGCACTTCAAGCGTAACACCACATAGCGCACCAGTGGGTCAAAGCTGCTCAGCGCCCCTCGTGTTGGGCGACGCCGGGCGCGCGGTTGCAGCGCGTCCCACCCGCCATCTCGAAACACCCGCCACCAGTGGCGCACGGTATCTCGATGGCATTGTTTCCGCTCAGCGATCGTGCGCAGGCTATAGCCATCCTGTTTTAGGTGTATCATCTCGACGCGGTCACGATGACTGGTCTCTCGTTGGTTCATTGGGGCTACTCCCTCGGGGAGGAGCACAGCCCCCTATTTCATACTTTATGACACTTTTACCCAGGGGGTGCTATTATTGGGACTCTCAGGTGGGGGTTGCCCCTATGAGACACTACAAAGCCCTACGCCCTACAAAAACAGGTTCGCCAACAGGATCGCTTGCGGGGAGGGGGCCAGGGGGAGGGGCTGATCACAAAACCAATGCAAAACGTTAGAACCAGCAAAAAACAAGCAGCGATCCTCACGATCACTGCCTGCACGTGGTCTGAACTGTGCCGCGCCGGAACCTACAGCCGCTTTTCGAGTTCGATCTCGTCGCGCAGCGGAATGTGGCTCATCCCAATCAGTGGAATCTGCGGCTTGAGTTTGCGCGCCTCGGCGATAGCGTCGGGATACAGCGCCGCCAGCACATAGCCGCGCCGCTGGTAAAAGCCGAGCGCGTGTAGATTGTCGTTGGTGGTGATCAGCCACACACGCACACAGCCCGCCGCGCGCGCGATCTCCTCGACCGCGTGCAGCAGCGCCGACCCCGCGCCGATGCGCTCCGTGAGGCTGTTCAGCGAACGCACTTCGCAGGCGTCACCGTCGATATGGTAGGTCGCCAGCCCAACGCGCCGCTTCCCGTGCCACGCGATCAGCCCCGGCAGCGTACGGAGATCGTACAACACGCCGCGCGAGACCATCAGCGGGCCGCCCCACTCGCGATCCAGCAGGTCATCCCGCCACGCATGATCCGTGTCGGCCAACTGGCGCACCACAACAACCGGCTTGATCGAGGTCATAGGCTGTACGAAGCGCCTTATTGCCGATCCGGAAAAATGTCCTGATCAACGGCGTCTTCTGGGACGGTACGCACCAGATAGATCACGCCGACCGCCGCCAGTGTTACAATACCCGTCACGACGATCATTACCGCGATCCCGGAATTATTGTCGGAGGCATCATCTTCTTCCAGCGCCCACGACGCGAGATACGTTTCCAGATCGTCCAACTGCGTATCGCTCAGCGGACCGCCCGCGTCCACACCAAAGCCGGGCATGTACACGCTCTCTGCGCCCTCAGCCGCGATGGTACGCGTGGTGCGGGCGTCGAATTTTAGCTTAGGGAACTGGTCTTCGCCGCGCCCCTGACCCTCTGCGCCATGACACCCGGCGCAGGATTTCGCATAGATCACCGCGCCCGCGTGCGCATCACCAAAATAGTCCGGCACATGATCCACATGCAGCGTGAGGTGCGGTTCGGGCAGCGGGGGAGTCTCACCGGATTCCCACGTCGCCATGTATGCCAACACGTCGTTGAGCTGCTCATCACTCAGCACGTCGCCGTATGCGGGCATCGCCACACCGTCGTCCGCATCATGATCCGCGCCTGCGGTGATGATGTCGTGCGCCAGTTCTTCGCGTAACTCCAGCGCCGCGAACGCCGGGCCAGAGCCAATCGACTCGCCATGCGGTCCATGACATGCCTGGCAGAATTCCGCGAACACCGCTGCACCGCGCAGCGCCGCCACCTCAGCGCCGTCCGCGCCATGTTCACCGCCGGTATCGCCTTCACCGCCCTGATCGTCTTCACCGTGCCCATCACCCTGAGCCAGTACGGTTAGCGGGGCAATAAGGAGCAATCCAATCACTGTAATGCTGAATGCCAGGATCAGCAGAGAAATTAGCCGTTTCATAAAATATCCTCCTGTGGAAGCCTCCTGTGGAGTCTTGTCGATTCGTATTATACAGCGGACGCCGCGTGCAGCCTAACGGCGCATTGTGACACGGATGCATTTCACATGGGGGGCGCTGCGAGAATGCACACCGGGAGTTTCGTAGGGGTG
>CBEVZO010000593.1:0-3188 GCA_965554365.1 uncultured Anaerolineae bacterium | reverse complement strand
ACGAAACAGCCGGTGAATCCGCGCCACCGTACCGTATGCATAGATGTCTTCGGGGTTGGGCGTTTCGAGGTCTTGATTGCGGGACGCGACCAACCCAATCACGCGATCCCCGGTGACGGCTTCGTCCACCTACTTGACGGAGCGCGGTTGTCCTACCGTCAGGGGCAGCGTGGTATGCGGATAGATCACCATTCCCCGCAGCGGGAGAATGGGCAGTTCATCCGGCAAATCACGCACGTCAGCAGGCGCTTGATCCGCAGGATCAACGATCTCCTGCACTATCGGCGCTTCCAGATCAGCGACCTCCACAAGCACATCGTCAGCCATGTCTTCAGGCTCAAGCGTGGGCTCGATGGTCTGCTCGGTAGGCTGCTCAGAGTCTTGCTCATCTACCGCTGCTGCCGTCTGCTCGTCGTCCGGTTCAGCCACATTAGAGGCTAGCGGCGTACCGCCGTTTTTTTCTTCGGAATCAGACATAGGTTACGTTTCCGCTCGCTCCTCAGAGGAATCGCTGTCGTTTTCATCGACCTGGGTGACGTCGATAACCTGGATTTTTTGCGCCGAAACATGCGGGAGTTCGACACGCAAGAAGCCATCACGATACGTCGCGACCACATCATCGCGCGTTACTGACCAGGGTAAGCTGACCTCTGTACGGAACTCACCAAACGGAATTTCAAGTTGATGATAAGCGCAATCTGGCCCTGCGACGCGCTGCCGTGTGCCGCTAATAACTAAGCGTTGATTCTCCAGCACAACAGCGAATTCGCCCTCGCGCATTCCCGCGATCTCTACCACCACGATCAGGCGCTCATCACGCTCATAGACATCCGTTGGGGGATGCCAGATCGTCGTATGGCGTACAATTACCCATCGCTGCCGCGACGCCTCGTCCGCGTCGCCGCCATTTGTATCCGGCTTGTCGTAAGGCGTTGTCTCGTCAGGCATGGGTTTTCCCGCTAATGAATAGTGACTCATGGTGATGATACCACAGCCGTGCAACAGGCTCAATCAGAGAAACGCTAGAAACTAGGGTTGACTCATTCTAACGAAATTATCACCGCAGAGTGCGCAGGGGACGCAGAGGAAAAACAAAAGACAAGAGAAGCACTCTTTTTTCCTTCTTTTCTCCGCGCTCTCCGCGTCCTCTGCGGTTAGATTTGTATTTGAATGATTCAGCCCTACGCTAGAAACTGCGCGCGTCAACCGTGCGCTACATGACGCACCTTGCGCGCGATCAGCAGCGTCGTGAAGTTAAATGTCCAGGGCAGCGCCCAGCGCACCACCGCGCCTAGCGTCTCCGCCAGCCAGGATGTGCGATAGTAGCCCGGTGCTTTGAACGGTCCCCCCAGGCCCCACAGTGTGAAGCTGTGGCTGGTCGGACGCGCCAATACAATCTCGAATCCGGCGTCCTGGGCAGCCGCGATCAACTCACGTTGGGTGTAGGTACTCTCGAAAAAGTCATCGTCGGTCAGACGCGATTCACCCGACCACCGGCGTTTAAGTTGCACCAGTCGCCACACGAGGTTGGGATACGGAATCGTCAGCACGAGCGTTCCGCCTGGAACCAACACGCGGTTCGCCTCGCACAGCGCGGGGCCGACGCCGTGCGCGAAATGCTCTAACACGCCAAACGAAAGATAGCCATGCACCGAGTTATCCGCATACGGCAGCGCATGCACATCACCTACCTGCAAACGTAGCCCCGGCTCGTACTCACGCGCAACACGCAGCGCCTGGGCTGCGTAGTCCAGCCCGATCACATTGAAGCCCATATCGCGCAGCTTCATGATCACGGTTGCCAGTCCGCACCCCGCCTCTAAAATGATGCCCTCTTTCGAGAGATATTGCGGATACACGCCCAACGTTTCATAGGTGCGTGTTTGCTCCATCACATCGAATTCCGTTTCAACGCTGGCATCCGCCCAGATGTCTTCCCAGGATTGCCGCGTGCTGTTATACAAATCATCACTCATAATGTTGCTCATAACGTCCTCGTGTCGTGCTTATGTCGTGGATCGGATTTCCTCAACCAATGCCATCAGCCGTGCCATGCGGTGATCATATGTGTGGTGCGCATGCACGTGTGCGCGTCCGGCTTCCGCGATCTGTTCGCGCTCGCCATCATGCGCCAGATAATAAATGACCAGTTCGCGCAAGTGATCAACGTCGCGATACGTCACCAGATGTTCACCCACCGTGAACCATTCCGCAATGCCAGGACGATCATCGACGATCTGGAATGTGCCCACGCCGCACGCTTCAAACAGGCGCATGTTGCCGCCCCAACGCATAAAGTCGCCGTGTGGATTGACCGTGATCTTCGCCGCGCGGGTAATGCGCAGCATCGTCTCGCCCAGCGCCGGACCCCGGTAAAACGGGCGCAGCGCGGGGGGTGTTTCGTGGACGCTCCACACGCCAAGATCGAACTCGCGCAGCGCATCCAGCGCCGCAACGCGCTCGCTGTACAGCCGGGTCGGGACCAATGTGCCCACAACGCCCACATCACACGCATACTCCGCGCGTTCATCGTCCGTCAGATCGTAGGCGTAGTGGAAGGTTGGGTCAATCGCCGACATGGGCAGCACTTCCACACGCCGCGCACCGAGTTCGCGCCACTGGATCGCGTGGTAGAAGTCGTTGGCGACCACCAGATCGATCAACTCGGCCCCCGCACGCTCCACCGGGCGTGAGAACACCACCGGAGACGTGCCGCAGCCGTAGACCAGGGTCGCATTGTGCTGCTGCTTGAGCTGTGCAAGTGTGGACGGCAGAATCACGCCGTTGTCGCCGGGGAGAATGATCACGTCCGGCTGGAATTCCGCCGCCATAGTCATCAGATTCCGGTTGCGCAACCGGAAATCGGGATGCGCGTTGGGCACGCGCGCCGCCACCGCGTTGATCGCGCGCCCGACGGTCATGCGCTGGGTCATACGCAACTGTCCAGACTTGGCCCAGGGCCACGCGCTTTCGGAGCGCCAGAACACCGTGCATTCATGCCCCAATTTGCGCAGCGCGCGCACCCAGAAATGTTGCGCCTGCGAGCGCGGAAAGACCGGGTCTTCGCCGGGGGGTGCTTCGCGGTGGGCCTTTTCGAGTTCCGCCGGGTGATGGAGGGAGGCTACGAATAGAATTTTCATAGGTTTGTCACGCTACAATCTGATCGCCGATAGCACGCAACACAGCAG
>CBEVZO010000592.1:0-3193 GCA_965554365.1 uncultured Anaerolineae bacterium | reverse complement strand
GGTCAGCTTATCTTGCCCGCCCTTTTTTGTCTAGCAAATGGATAAAGTCGAGTTATATGTAGCCCCATAATGGTGGCGAGTGTTTGTAGTGTGAGTTTGTGGATCAAACGATAGATAAGTCAGGTTGTTTTCGCAGAGGGCGTACCGCATACGCCCCTCCCTACCAGCATTCCCAGTCCGTCTATTCTACGTCCTCCGGCAGCACACGACGCAGTATGGCTATACCCCTCAGCCGCTTCAATCTCCGTCATGTATAGCAACAACATCCGTTTCATCTCTGCGCTGATGTCGGCACGGTGCGCTGACTCAGCGGCACACCGGGTGTTGACGATCCCCAATCAAGCGATTCTCCGTTGGTTCTGACAGCCGTTTCAGCCTATACTAACCGCACATGGGCGTTTCTGGTCAGGACAATACACAATGGTTTTCGAGAATCTTGCGGGCAAACGATTGGGACAGTACGAACTGCGCGAACTGCTTGGTATGGGCGGCATGGGGGCGGTGTATCGCGGCTTTCAGGTGAGTCTGAAACGCGAAGTAGCCGTGAAGGTGCTGTCGCCGCAGTTGACGCAGCAGCCGGACTACGTGACGCGCTTCACACGCGAAGCAGAAATCTCCGCCAAGCTGGAACACCAGCACATTGTGCCCATCTACGATTATGGCACGTATCAGGGCGTGGCGTTTGTGGTGATGCGGCTGCTCAACGGCGGCACGCTCGGTGATCGTTTGACCCAGCACGCGGTTCGTGGGGCCGCGCTGCCGAGTCTGGGGGAGACGGCGCGCGTTTTGATGCAGATCGCCAGCGCATTGGAATACGCGCACCAACTCGGTGTGATCCATCGTGACATCAAGCCCAGCAACATCATGTTTGATGAGCAGGGCAATGCGTTTATTGTCGATTTTGGGATCGCCAAGCTGTTGTATGCGACGGCTTCCGTGACAGGCACGGGGATGACGCTCGGCACGCCCGCGTACATGGCCCCGGAGCAGTGGCGCGCGGAAGACCTGACCGGCGCAGCGGATCAATATGCGTTGGGCGTTATGGCCTACGCGCTGGTGACGGGCGCTGTGCCGTTTGAAGCACCGACGCCACACGCCCTGATGTACAAGCACTTGAACGAACTGCCGCCGCCGGTTTATACGCGGCGACCGGATGTGACGGAGCCTGTCGCGCAGGCGATTGGGCAGGCGTTACAGAAGGCTCCTGCGGCGCGTCATGCCTCGGCGTTGACCTTTGCGACCGCCTTCGACACAGCGGTGCGTGGTAGCACGGGCGAGATGACGGGGTTTTTCACGATGCCCATCGTGCCGCCCACCGAGCTTATAACACCGTCCGCTTCCGGCGTGTCTGCGGCGGCATCGCAGCAAGTCCGCACGCCCGGCGTGGCAACGGCTCCCGCGCCGCCCGCCACCGGCACGCTCGCACGGGCGCGCACGATGTTACGCACACGGCCTGCTTATGGCTGGCTGACGTTGGCGTTGGTGATCGTGTTGGCGGCGGTGGGGGCGTTTGTGCTGCTGAGTGGCGGATCGGATGAGGGCGATTCTGGGGCAGCGGATCGAGTGATGTCTCAGCCTACGCCGACCGTGACTGCGGAGTCGGCGATTGTGCTGTTGCCGACCGCGACGGCGACCACTGCGCCGACCGATACACAGACGCCTGTCAATACTGCCACCGCGACGGCTACGGCATCTCCTTCGCTGACGCCCTCGCTTACGGTGTCACCTTCTGCTACGCCGACCGCATCGGTCACGGCGACGCCTTCAGCCACCGCTACGCTGGAACCTACGCCCGATCTGGATGCGACCACTGAGGCAATGGTTAATGCGGCATTGACGGCGACTGCCGAAACCTGGACCGACACGCCGACGCCTGATCTCGGTGCGACTACCGAGGCGTTGGTGATCGAACGGCTCACGCAGACTGCCGAAGCCTGGACGGATACGCCGACCGCCACCGCCACGTGGACGCCTTCAGCGACGCCAAGCCGCACTCCAACACGCACGCCCACGCGGACGCCGACACGCACGCCTACGCGGACCCCGCGCCCCACGTCCACGCCGGATACGGGCATTCCAGCAGACTGCGAAGGGTTTTTGACGCCGCGTCTCACGGTGGGGCAGCAGGCCTGTGTCAGCGATACCGAGCCGAACAACATCCGCACGTATCCCGAAAGCCTGGACATTATCGGTCAGATTCCGCCGGGCGGCGTGTTCACCGTGTTAGAGGGGCCGGAATGCACGCACGGTACGGTCACGGTGTGGTACTACGTGAACTACAACGGCATTATTGGCTGGACCGCCGAGGGCAGCAAACGCACCATGACATATTGGCTCTCGCCGCTGCCTTGTTCGCGTGCGCTTGAGGCGGGCGATTATGACTATCTTGTGCCGGATTTCGACGGCACAGTGCTGGAAGTTACCGAAGAAGGCGATGCGTTGAACATCCGTAACGCGCCGGGTCTTGATGGGCAGAAGATCGACGAGATTTATTGGGGCGACCGCGTGCTGTGGGGCGGACATAGCACCAACGCGGACAGCTATACGTGGTACGAGGTCACACTCTACAGCAATCGCACAGCCTACATTGCCTACGATCCAGAGTGGATTGTGCCGCGCGATCCGGCTGTCACCACGCCGGGGATTCACGTCGGTGCGACGATCCGCATCACGCGCGATGGTGATGACACGCATCTGCGCAACCGTGCCAGTGTGATCAATTCCACCGAGGTGCAAACGCTGTATGAGGGTAACACGCTCACGGTGATCGATGGTCCGATCTACAACGAGTATTTTTTGTGGTGGGAACTGCGTTTGCCTGACGGTCGCACCGGGTGGGCGGTTGATGTGCCGACCTGGTGGGAGGTGCGGCAGTAGCGACCTGCGTCGAAGCGCGCTACGCTATCACTTCACCCTCGGAACCCTTGCCAACACCGTGCTGATGACCTTGCCTAAAAGTGCATGTGGTTGGTGATCTGTGTCACGATCATTTATACTGAGCAACAGCATCGATTTTGCCACTCGCCGGGGGGCCTGCGCAATGTCGCATATTTTCATTAGCTATAGCAAAAAGGATATCACGTTCGCGCGCCATTTGCGTGAATTGCTTGAAGCTGAGGGTTTCGGCGTCTGGATGGACGAGACAGACCTTGTCCCCAGCGACGAGTGGTGGCCGGAAATTGAACGCAACATC
>CBEVZO010000591.1:0-3207 GCA_965554365.1 uncultured Anaerolineae bacterium | reverse complement strand
CGCGGACGGGCTGTGATCGTCAGCACGGGAATGGAAACCGAGATCGGGAAAATCGCGGACATGATCCAATCAACGGAAGAAGAAGAGACTCCGTTGCAGCAGAGGTTGGATCAACTGGGACGCACGTTGAGCATTGCGGCGTTGGCGATCTGCTTCCTGGTGGGCGTGGTCATCTTTGGACGCGAAGCGATGGGCGATGAGTTCGAACTGCTGGCGGCAATTGAGGAATCACTAATGACGGCGGTCGCGCTGGCAATTGCGGCAGTGCCCGAAGGTCTGCCTGCAATTGTAACGATCAACCTCGCGATTGGAATGCGCGAAATGATCAAGCGCAATGCGCTAATCCGGCGCTTGCCTGCTGTCGAAACACTGGGCAGCGCATCGGCGATTTGCTCTGACAAAACGGGTACATTGACCCAGAATCAGATGACGGCGGTGAAGCTCTATGTGGGCGGCACGACGTTAGACATTGCGGGACAGGGTTACGCGGTAGAAGGTACGTTTCGTCAAGACGGCGCAGATGTTGATCCGAAGCAAATTCCAGATGCGCACAAACTGCTGCTCAGCGGTCTGCTCGCAAGTGATGCAAACCTAGAACCCAACACCGGTGACAATGGCGATGGTCAGGACGACTTCCGTATGATCGGCGATCCGACCGAGGGCGCGTTGGTAGTCGCGGCAGCCAAAGCAGACCTATGGCGCGAGGCTACTGAACAACAATACCCACGCGTAGCCGAGATTCCATTTGACTCTACGCGCAAACGCATGAGTACGTTACACAACACCCCGGACGGTCCTGGCATACTCGTGTTCACCAAAGGTGCGCCGGAAATCGTAATGGATTACTGTGACACCGTGTTGCAGGATGGTGCGGCTGTGCCGTTGACCGATGCCCTACGCGAACAGATCGGGAGCGTAAATCAGACGATGGCGAGTCAGGCGCTACGTGTGTTGGCGGTCGCAGAGCGCAAACTCGATGCTGTGCCGGATGATCCCACATCAGATGAAGTGGAACAACAGCTTACACTGATCGGGCTGGTAGCGATGATCGATCCCGCGCGGCCTGAGGTCGCGCTAGCGGTTGAAAAAGCACGCGAAGCGGGCATCCGCACGGTGATGGTCACGGGCGACTATCCCGACACGGCGCGGGCGATTGCCAAACAAATCGGGCTGCTGCGCGAGGGCGGCAAAGTGGTACACGGCGCGGAGATTGAGCAAATGTCTGATGAGGAACTCGCCGCGATGATTGATGACGTCGATGTGTTTGCGCGTGTTTCGCCAGAACACAAAGTGCGCATTGTGGAAGCCTTCCGCGCGCGGGATCATGTGGTGGCAATGACCGGCGATGGGGTGAACGATGCGCCCGCGCTCAAACGCGCCAGCATTGGTGTGGCGATGGGCATCACAGGCACGGATGTCTCCAAAGAAACCGCCGATATGGTGCTGACGGATGACAATTACGTGAGCATTGTGTCTGCGGTGGAACAGGGACGCGTGATCTACTCGAATATCCGCAAATTTGTGTACTTCCTGCTAAGCTGCAACTTGGCGGAGATCGCGGTGATCTTTTTCGCCACGATTGCGGGAGCGCCGTCGCCACTGACGCCGATCCAATTGCTGTGGCTGAACCTGCTCACGGACGGCGCGCCCGCGTTGGCTCTCGGCCTAGAAAAAGGTGATCCCGATATCATGGATTATCCGCCGCGCCCACCGCAGGAACCGATCATCAACCGCGACATGAAAATTGGCATGTTGCTCCAGACGATTATCATCACCGTAGTAACGCTGGCGGCGTTTGCTATTGGGCATTCGCTGAAACCGGGCGATGATTGGATGCTGGCCCGGACAATGGCGTTTGTGACGCTTTCGGCCTCGGAACTGCTGCGTGCGTACACGGCGCGGTCGGAGTTCTATGCGCTGCACAAGATCGGCATTTTCACCAACAAGTTCATGCAGTATGCGGTTGTGGCGTCAATTGTGCTGCTGCTGGCAGTGATCTACGTGCCGTTCCTGCGGGACATCTTCGACACGGTGACGCTCTCACTTGAACACTGGGGATACATGCTACCGTTGATTGTGCTGCCGTCGGTTGTGGCGGAGTTGACAAAGGTCTATTTGCGAATGGAGCATCGCAGAGCGCGCGCGGCACAACAACCTGCATAAGCGGTTTGCAGTAGACTGAGATACGGGAAAATGCCGTCCTGCGGGGCGGCATTTGTTGTCACAATGGATGCTACATCTCAATTGTGAAGCTAGTCACAAATAATTGCGAGGACCGCAATGCAAGCATTTTATGCCGATCATTTCGTGCTGCCATTGCCAGAGGATCACCGCTTTCCGATGCGCAAATATGCTATGTTGCGCGAGCAAGCGGTAGCGACCGGGATACTAGCACCTCATGAATTGCGTGTGCCTGAAGCAGCGACGGATGAGCAGCTTCTGCGCGTACATGATGCGGACTATCTACGCAAGGTCACAACCGGCACACTCACCGAAAAAGAGATTCGGCGGATGGGCTTCCCCTGGTCGCCGCAACTGGTGGAACGCTCACGGCGGTCGGTGGGCGGGACGATCAGTGCATGTCGTGCGGCGCTAGACGGTGACGGTATCGCAGTGACTCTGGCAGGTGGGACACATCACGCCCATGTAGATTTCGGATCGGGCTTCTGCGTGTTCAATGACGCAGCGGTCGCGGCACGCGCGATGCAGGCTGAACAGCTTGTCCAGGTGATTGCCGTGATCGACTGCGATGTACATCAAGGCGATGGCACAGCGGCGATTTTGCGGGATGATGCAAGCGTATTCACGTTTTCGATACACGGCGCGCGCAATTTCCCTTTTCGCAAGCAGCACAGCGATCTCGATATCGGATTAGACGACGGCGTTGAAGACACGCTATATCTTGACGCGCTGCGCGCTGGCGTGATCCAGACCTTGACACGATCAGAACCGGACCTGGTGATCTATCTGGCAGGGGCCGATCCGTTTGTCGGGGATCGATTGGGACGGTTGGCGCTCAGCAAAGAGGGCTTGGCTGCACGCGATCAATTTGTGTTGGGAACTTGTATGGAGCAGGGGATTCCGGTAGCGGTCACCATGTCGGGCGGTTATGCAAAGCCAGTGCAAGATATTGTGGACATCCATTTACAGACACTGCGCATCGCACGCACGCAGTGGGAAATGTATCGAAATGTCGAAAAAGACGAG
>CBEVZO010000590.1:0-3209 GCA_965554365.1 uncultured Anaerolineae bacterium | reverse complement strand
GTCACCCACACGCAGCCGTGCCGGTCATCAAGTGATCGACGCGTACCGCCAGCAAATACACGGCCTCCTCGCGGAACGCCCCTGGCCCATCACCGAGATCGAGTTTCCCAACGAACTCGTGTATTGCATCGAGAAGCCATCCAAGAACACTGTCTAGCCGGAGATCACCTACGATGCACACCCCCGAACCCACCACCCATCACGACATCCACGCCCGCCTGGACCATTACCGGCAATTCCTTAACGCGGACGATTACGCGCGGCTGGTGGAATCCTTAGCACAACCCCGCTTACCTGCGTTGCGCGTCAATACCCTGAAAACGGATGTGAAGTCTGCATGCGCCACATGGCCGGAGCGTTACGGCTGGACCGTGCAGCCGGTCCCGTTCTGCGCGGCAGGCTGGCAGATCACCGCCCACGATACGCCGCTCGGTCAGACGTTCGAACACGACAACGGCTTCTACTACGTGCAGGATGCCGCGTCGATGCTCCCAGCGGAGTTATTCAGCAACCACCCCGCGCCGCTGATCCTCGATCTGGCAGCGGCTCCCGGCGGCAAGACCACGCACCTCGCCAGCCGGTTTGCGGATCGTGGGCTGATTATCGCGAACGACACCAGCGCCAAACGTATCACCGCACTACGCAGCAATCTGCAAAACTGGGGTGCATTCGGCGCGCTGATCACAAATTTCCCCGGCGAACGTTTCGGACGCTGGTTCCCCGAAACCTTCGACCGCGTACTGCTCGACGCCCCATGCAGCGGCGATACGCTGCGCGCAACGTCCGGGCGCAAGACGCGCATCGTCTCGGATCGCGAGCGCGAACAGTTATGTACCCGGCAAAACGCGCTGCTGCTGAGTGCGTTTCAGGCGCTCAAACCGGGCGGCGAAATCGTCTACGCCACCTGCACGATGGCTCCCGAAGAAGACGAAGCCGTGATCGATGCGCTGCTGCGCCGTTTCCCTGGCAGTGTGGAGATTGTCGGCGTGGCGCATACCCCCGACGCCGCAGGGCTGACGAGCGACGGCACACACGATTTCGATCCCGCTACGCGCCACACGATCCGGCTGTGGCCGCACCTGTACCAGACCTCCGGCTTTTTCGCCGCGCTGATCCGCAAAACCGCGCCAGTCCCGGTGGAGCCGGACGCGCCCCCTACGCGCACATGGTCAGAGAGTGGGCTGCAACCACTGGTACAGCGTGACGTGGCCCAGATCACTGCGCAAATGCACACCGCGTTCGGCTTTGATCTGGACGCGGTGATCGCGGCGTACGATCTCACGCTCTGGGGGCGTGATAAACTGGTACACGCTGTTCCCGCGCGCGCCCATGACCAGTTTCCGACGCTGCCGCACGTGGGCGTAGGCTTTCTGCTGGGGCAGTGGGCGGACGCCGCCTTCACGCCGTCGCACGAGCTAGTCACGCGTTTCTGGGACCACTTCGCAGCGCAGTGCATTACACTGGACAACGCACACAGCACAATCTGGCGACAGGGACGCGACTTGCGCGCCATGCTCGAACTGGATGTGCCAACCGGCGCGGTCGCATTGTTCGCAGACGCACAGGGGCGCTTCATCGGGCGTGGACACATGCAGCGCGGGCGCGTGCGGAATCTGTTGCCAAAACGCCTCGTGCAACGCTAACGGGAGAGCAGCCTTATGCACCGCTTTTTTGTACCACCAGAGTGGATCGGCGACACGCACGTTGTGCTGCTGGACGCAGTCGCGCGCCAGGTGCGTACCGTACTGCGGATGCGTCCCGGCGATCATGTGATTGTGCTGGACAACGCGGGCAGCGAAATCGAGATCGCGCTGGTGGAGATCGCCGCTAAAGAAGTCACGGGTGAGATCATCGCGCGCCGTCCCGCGACCGGCGAACCCCGCGTCGCGGTCACACTGATCCAGGCGCTCCTGAAAAAAGACAAGTTCGAGTGGGTGTTGCAAAAATGCACCGAGATCGGCGCAACGGCATTTATGCCAGTGGAGTCGCAGCGCTGCGTTGTGCCGCTCAGCAGCATCAACGACAAGAAGCTCACGCGCTGGCAACGCATCATCACCGAGGCGGCGGAGCAATCTCGGCGCGGGCGGATTCCCACACTCCACGCGCCGCAAACGCTCACTGACGCGCTCGCGAATACCGCACAGTACGACCGCGTGCTGATCCCCTGGGAAGACGCGCAGTCCCACACGCTGCGCGATGTCCTCACGACAGACCCCACACCAACGTCCGTCGCGATCTGCATCGGACCGGAGGGGGGCTTTGGCGCGGATGAGATCGCTGCCGCGCAGGAGCAGGGCGCAATCCCCGTCACACTCGGCCCGCGCATTTTGCGTGCAGAAACCGCCGCCATCGCCGCTGTGCTGCTGACGTTGGACGCTCTGGGTGCGATGACTCTGCCCGCATAATCAACGCTTCCCCCGTCTCTAAATCCCAACAATATGCACGCAGTAGCGCCTCAAAGCATTTGACTTCGCGCTGCGAAGTGCGTTATACTGATTCTGACGTGGCATAAGCCGCGCTATGCCAGTATAAGCCACTAGATGCAAAGGTTTAGTTTTACGGCGAGAATGACTATTTAGTAGCGAGTTTACACCCTGTATGCCAACACGGATTCACACCATTCCAGAGTCCCGTGTCACGCGCTAAAAGGGGTTGCAGCGCGATCATGGGGCACACGCTAGCAGTGTTGGTGTCAATTGTGATCCGCCGATCTGTACCGAAGGAGTAAGCACGCTGTGGAAACGGCTGCCGTAACCAATCTCCCGCCGAACGTCACGCCGGACATGCTGCGCGCGGATTTCTGGCTGGATCGCGCCCCAGATGCTGACACGCCGTTGATCGCGTCAGAGGAGACTGCGGCGTTTAATGCGGGCGTATATACCACGCTCGACATCACAGCGGTGCTGGATGTGCCGGATGTTCTTCCCCGGTCCTTAATCGAAGCTGAAATGCGTGCCTATATGCCGCAAAGCACACTTTATGGGGCTAAAGGAGAAGTCATTCCTCCGCCGATATTTGAAAGGCGACTGTATGATGCCTGTATCGACGGTGATCCAGTATCAGTGCGTCTTGGATTGGTAACACAGCGCACCGATGTACGCGCATTTCCATTGGCGTACATTTGTTTACGCGATCCATTTGACTTTGCTATTGACAGTATTCAGGAAAAGACGGTTGATGTAGGATGGCCTGTAGCAGTCGGGGCAATT
>CBEVZO010000589.1:0-3228 GCA_965554365.1 uncultured Anaerolineae bacterium | reverse complement strand
CAGACTAATAAAAGAAATGAATTGCCGTCCAATAGGGGAAAAAGAAAAAGAAGCCCCCGCGCGTGTCCCTACCCAAAGGCGTGACCCCTGGCGAGGTGTCACTCGACTACGCGCTGAAACTCCTGGCGCTGCCACGCGCGTTGGGCACGCATCCCGACTCAGGCAAAACAATCGAAGCGGGCATCGGGCGTTTCGGCCCCTACGTGCGCTACGATGGTGAGTATCGTTCGCTGACCAAAGACGACGATGTGCTAACCGTTGGCCTAGAACGTGCGTTAGAACTGCTGGCGCAGGAAAAGGGGCGGCGTAAAGCGGCGATCCTGCGGGAGCTAGGCCACCATCCCGACGACGGCGAAACGGTAGGTCTGTACAAGGGACGCTACGGCCCGTATGTCAAACACGGCAAGATCAACGCATCACTGCCAAAAGACTTGGCCGCTGACGATGTAACACTGAAACAGGCGCTCGAACTGATCGCCAAGAAAAAGGCTAATTCGCCCAAAAAACGTACGCGTAAAAAGAAAAAGTCGTAGCACCAATCCCAAGCATGACAAAAACCAAGCGCCAGAGCGATTAACAGTCCTCTGGCGCTTGTTGATATCGTGATGTCGGATATTACGGTGCAGTGACGCGGTGAGTTTAGCCCTTCACTGATCCGGCCAACAATCCGCGAATGAAGTAACGGCCCAAGACGATATAGACCACCAACGTCGGCAGCGCGGCCAACACCGCACCAGCCATCACCACATTAAACGCGACCGCTTCACCGCCCGCCAACTCCGCCAGCTTGACCGTGATCGGGTCCGCGCCGGTCCCGGCAGTGAGCGTGAGTGCAAACAGCAGTTCATTCCAGATTTGCGTGAACTGCCAGATGATCACCACCACAAAGCCCGGCAGCGACAGCGGAAACACGATTCGCCAATAGAGTCCGAAAAAGCCTGCGCCGTCAATCGATCCGGCTTCCAGCATTTCGTTCGGCACTTCCGCGTAGTAATTGCGGAAAATCAGCGTGGTGATCGGCAGCCCATACACCACATGCACCAGGATCAACCCCTGAATCGTGCCGCCGAGATTGATGCTGTCAATGAACTGGAACAGCGGGATGAGAATACTCTGGTAGGGGATGAACATACCGAACAACATCAGCGGAAAGATAATGTTCGCCCCAGGGAAACGCCATTTCGCCAGTACATAACCGTTCAACGATCCCATCACCGCCGAGAGGAACGTCGCCGAGAACGTCAACACGAAGCTGTTTTTGAACTTCGGGCCAAACACGTCCCACGCTTCTTCATACCCTTCCCAGTGCAGCGAAGTAGGTGGTTCCCAGACTTTGGTTTTGTCCAGCTTACCGGCTTCAGTACGCTCTTTGAAGCTAGTGGTCACGACTGTATATACCGGCATCAGGTAAACCAGCACCATGAAGATCAAAAACGCGTAGATCAGTACGCGGCCCACAACCGCCAGATTGAGACGCTTTAGCGGCGGGACAGCCTCAGTGATCGCATTCCAGATGCGCCCCCAGATCGTCGGTGGCGGTGTCGCGAGGATATCCACCTCACCCGCATACGCCTTCGCAACCAGGGACGACGTACTGCGCAGTTTCACATACCAATAGGCCCACAGCGGAACCAGCAAGATTGGCCCGCCGACTGCCCCCACACCGGCCCCGATTAATGCGCCCTGCTGCGCTTCTTCATCACGCAGCAGCATTTGATACAGCAAATAGGAACCGATACTCCCGAACACCGCGCCGAAAATGAGCCATTGCAAGACGAAGGTCATGACAGCGCCCCCTTACACTTCGGTCTCAGAACGCAGCGCGGTAATCAAGTACGGCACGATCACCAGCGCCACTAAAATCAGCAGCACAATCGCGATTGCGCCGCCTTTCGCGAAATTATTGCTGCGGAACATCGTATACACCTGCACGCCGGGAACCGTCACCACGAAGTGATCCGGCCCTGTCATGGCATAAATCAAGTCGAAAATCTTCAGCGAGATGTGGCCCAACACAATCGCGGCGCTGAGCGTAATTGGACGCAGCAGCGGCAGCACGATGCGCGTATAGACCTGATATTCAGTACAGCCATCCACACGCGCCGCTTCGCGCAGTTCTTCCGGCACACCGCGAATCCCGGCCAGATACATCGCCATCGTATAGCCGGACAACTGCCATACCGCTGCGATGATCACACCAATCAAAGCCGAATTGAACCCGTAAGGCAGTTCATAGATTCCCTCATTCAAATGCCACAAACGATCGGGGCCACCGTTCGCGTACCATCCAATCAGCAAGAGTGTGGGAATGCCCAGGATCAACGCTGCCTTGTGCTTGGACTGCCAGAGCAGATTAGCCAACACCAGCACAAAAATGATCACAACAACGATTGAAACAAACTGAGGTACGTCTGTCCACTGAAAGATGCCGTGCATCCCAGGTCTGCGGCGGATATCTATCGCGGCCCACTCTGGATTCCAGGTCAGCCAATCCGACCAAATCCAGGCGTAGAAAACGCCTAGCGGGATACCGAAACACACCGCGCCCAAGTATTTTCTGTTGCGGATCAGCGACACCAATACCAACAACAGCACCACGACAATCAGTATTGTGGTAGTCGGAGACACTTCATGCCAGTTGAAGCGATACGGTTGGCGATCATTGAGCCAGAGGTTATCCAGCTTATCAGCGCCGAACACTGTCGGCAGCACGTTGATCCCGCCCTCAGGATCATACAGCCAGCGCCACGCCGTACCACTCACC
Source organism: uncultured Anaerolineae bacterium (assembly GCA_965554365.1). Lineage (GTDB taxonomy): Bacteria > Chloroflexota > Anaerolineae > Aggregatilineales > Aggregatilineaceae > CAYRNY01. The sequence continues at coordinate 464 of CBEVZO010000589.1, read as the reverse complement.
GCAAATGACAGCGCCATCGGGAACAAAAAGATTGTGCGGAAAATACCCTCACCCCTGACATTCGTGTCCAACAACACGGCCAGTAAAAACCCCAGCCCCAAACATCCGATCATGAAAAACAGCGTGAAGAAAAACGTATTCACAAGACCCAGACGGAAACGCGGCGGGATCGTACCCCCAGCAGTGAACAACTCTTCGTAGTTGTCAAATCCAATGTATTCCTTGGGGACATCTTTTGCCATTGCAAGATCGGGATTGGCACCCCAATCAGTCAGCGACCAGTACAACGTTTGGCCGATAAAACCATAAACAAAAATACCTAGCAACACGATAGATGGTAGCAAAACCAAAAAACCATACAACCGGTCGCGATTGATATGTTGGATGCGCTCCCACAACGAACGCGCGCTCGACGAAGCGCCGGGGGCCGTTGCCTGCATCGTTACCCCTCCATACACGACAAC